>CAXNDY010000066.1:0-6054 GCA_964201095.1 Saccharofermentanales bacterium | reverse complement strand
CGAGCGGCGACAAAGGCACCAGCGAAATGGCGAGGCCTCTCCCCTCCTGCCCCAGGAAAGCCGCCAATTGAAGACCCGTGAGCGTTTCGTTCGAGGAGCCTCCGCAGAGCGGCGTCATGAGCGTGTTTCCGTCGAACAGGTAGATGCGGACGCCCTCCGCGGCGAACCGCGCCGCGAGCAGCTGATTCGCAAGACCATGGTCGGGCCGGCTTCCCAGCGCTCCGACCACGACGATCTCATCGGCGCCTTCCGCGATCGCCCGCGAAAGGGCGATCTCCGAGTCCGTCCAGTCCTTGTCCGTGGGGTGACGTTCCACGGGGACGCCGGTCTGCCGGAGGTGTTCGAGAAGCGCCGGGTCGATGGAGTCGAAATCTCCGACCAGGCGGTCTGCGCGCACGCCCAGCGTCTCGAGACGGCGGGCTCCGCCATCGGCCGCGATGACGAGCCCGCACGTCCGGGCAACGGTCTGGATGGCAACCGGGTCGGAGACGTCGCCGCCGAGCAGGACCAGTGCCCTCATGACCGCGTCACCGACCGGCGGAAGCCGCGGATCGAATCGAGCGGAGGGCGGCGACGGGGTCCTTCGCGCCGTAGACGGAATTGCCCACGACCAGCGCGTTCGCGCCGGCCTCGACGACCGTGCGGACATTCGCCGCGGAGAGGCCACCGTCGACCTGGATGTGCGCCTGGATCCCCCGCGCGTCCATCATGGCCCGCAGCGCCCGGATCTTGGCCGTGACGCTTTCGATGTACTTCTGACCGCCGAAGCCGGGGTTCACGCTCATCAGCAGCACCAGGTCGACCTCGGGCAGGATCTCCTCGACGACCGACAGGGGCGTCGCGGGGTTGAGCGAGACGCCGGCGCGGATTCCGGCGGAATGGATCGTCTGGACGACGCGATGGAGGTGCAGGCAGGCTTCGGCGTGAACCGTGAGCATGTCGGCGCCGGCTTCGACGAAGGCGTCGACGTAGCGTCCCGGGTCGACGATCATGAGGTGCACGTCGAGTGGCAGGGCCGTCCTGCGGCGGAGCGCCCGGACCACCGGCATGCCGATGGTGAGGTTGGGGACGAACATTCCGTCCATGACGTCGACGTGGATCCAATCCGCATCGTCGCGCACGAGGTCCACCGCGGCGCCGAGCTCCGCGAAATCCGCCGACAGGATCGAGGGACACAGCAGGATCCGATCGGGGGAGAGTTCGGAACGGGAGTGGATCGTGGCCATGGGGTCACCTCCTGGGACGGTTTCCTGAAGTGGAATTCGGGCGGTCGTAATGGTGGATGAGGTCGACCTGCCTCCGGAAGGTACGGTAGCGCTCGAGCCGGTCGGGATCGACCCGGCCGGATGCGACCCGCGCCTCCACGGAGCAGCCTTTCTCTCCGAGGTGGCGGCACCCCGTGAACCGGCACTCGCCTTCCATGCCGGAGAGTTCCGGGTACCCGGCGAGAAGAGCCGGAGCGTCGATGCCGACGTCGATGAATTCGAGCTGGCTGAACCCGGGAGTATCGGCGAGGAATCCTCCCCCGGGAAGCGGGAACAGTTCGGCATGGCGGGTGGTGTGGCGTCCGCGGCCGATCCGGACGCTGACGGCGCCCGTCGCCATGAGGACGGACCCCATGAGGTGGTTCAGGAGGGTCGACTTGCCGACTCCGGACTGGCCGGCGAAGGCCACGGTCCTGCCCTGTATGCGCTCCAGGAGGTCCCTCGGTGGATCTCCGGCGGGCAGCGAAAAGGTCCAGGTCGGGAATCCGGCGTTCCGGTAGATCCCTGCGATGTCGTCGGCCCGCTGTTCCTTCAGGTCCCGCTTGCCGACGCAGAGAACGGCGTCGATGTCCGAGGCGGCGGCGATGGCCAGCAGTTTGTCGACCAGGGGCAGGTCGGGTTCGGGGGAGGCCGCCGACGCGACGATGACCAGAAGGTCCAGGTTGGCCATGGCCGGACGCACGAGAACGTTGCTGCGTGGATCGATGGCGTCGATGCGGTAGGGGACGTCCGGGTCGCCGGATGGTCCGAGCCGGACGCGGTCGCCTGGAAGGGGCGAGAGGCCTTCCTTCCGGAAGATGCCCCGGGGTTTCGCGAAGCAGGTGCCGACATCCGGGCAGGAGACGAGATACTTTCCACCGACACCACGGAGGACGACGCCCGAGAGCGTCGGGGCGCTGCCCTCCTCGGCGGCGTTTCTCATGGAGCGGGAACGTCCGTCGGAATCGGCGTGGGTTCCGGCGTCGGCGTCTCGATGGGGGCCGGGGTATCCGTGGGACCGGGCGTCGGCGTCGGCGTCTCGGCCAACGTCGGCGTCAGGGAGAACTGGTAGTCCGCGTAGCTGCCGAAGTAGATGTCGACGCCGGTATTGGCGCTCACCTGGGTACCGACGGAGGGATTCACGTAGACGACGTACTGCTGTTCCGCCGGGAGGTCCGCGGACATGGCGAAGTCGCCCGCGAGAACCAGGTTGAGCTTCGCGAGTTCGTCCAGCGCGTCGAGACGCTTCATGCCGATGATCGCGGGAATCCTCACCTTGGTGAGGCCGTCGCTGACGTACAGTGTGACCTCGCCGCCCTTCGCGACGTCGTTGCCGGGCCCGGGCTCCGTCGTGATGACCGAATCCTTGCCGAGATCCGGACTCATCTTGCGCTTGATGGAGACCTTGAGGCCGTACTTCTGCGTGAGTTCGAGCTCGACCAGCCGGTAGTTCTGCCCGGTGTAGTCGGCGATCTTCAGGGTGTCCTTGCCGCTGCTGACGGTCAGGGCCATGGTCGATGCGCCGTCGGGCTTCAGACGCATGCCGGCCTGGATGTTCTGGGAGATGATGACGTCGATGGCGATCGTGTCGGACTGCACGTATTTCACTTCATACGCGATCCGGCCGTTGTCGAGCAGGACCTTGATGTCGTCGATGTTCTTGCCGACGTAGTCCTCGACGAGGAAATCCGCCGTGGAAGTCGGGTTCAGGATGCCCTGCACCCACAGGTAGCCCTGGTAGCCTCCGTAGGCGACTCCGCCCAGCAGGATCAGGAAGGCGAGCACGACGAGCGCGGCGTCTCTCCGGCGCGCCCGGCGGCGGGCCGTCATGCTGGTCTCGATGTCGCGGAGGCGGTCGAAGTTGGACTCGTGCCGCATCGGCGGCATCAGGGTCGTGCTGCCGTTCAGGTCCGTGCCGCCTTCGACGACGCCGTAGATCCCGCTCGGGTCGACCATCAGGGCGTCGAGCTCGTCGACCAGCGCGCGTACGTCGGAATACCGGTTCTCGGGGTTCTTCTGGATGCACTTGAGCACGATCGCCTCGAGCCCGGTCGGTATGCCTCCATCCAGCGAGGTGGGCGGCACGGGAGGGTCCTGGATGTGCATGATGGCGATGGCGACCGCGGAATCCCCGTCGAAGGGGACCTTGCCCGTCAGCATCTCGTAGAGCAGGATGCCGAGCGAGTAGATGTCGGACTTCTCGCCGACGATCGTGCCGCGGGCCTGTTCGGGCGAGAAGTAGTGGACCGAACCGAGCGCGGCTCCGCCGGTCATCGTGATCGTGTTCGCGGAAGCGGCGCGGGCGATGCCGAAATCGGCCACCTTGGCCGTCATCTGGGGCGTGAGGAGGATGTTGTGCGGCTTGATGTCGCGATGCACGATGCCGTTGCGGTGCGCATGGTCGAGGGCCAGCCCGATCTGGATCGCGAGCGGGACCGCGGTCTCCCAGGGAATGCTCCCCTTCTGCTGGATCAGCTGCTTGAGCGTCACGCCCTCGATGTACTCCATGACGATGTAGCGCATCTCGTCCTGCTGACCGACGTCGAAGACCTTGACGATGTTCTGGTGGGACAGGCTGGAAGCCGCCTGGGCTTCCGTGTCGAAACGCCGGACGAAGGCTGCGTCGCTGGTCAGTTCGGAGCGCAGGATCTTGATGGCGACCTGGCGGCCTTCCTTGGCGTCATCGGCGAGATAGACGACCGCCATGCCTCCCTTGCCGATCTGGCGCAGGATGTGGTATCTCCCTCCGAGGGTCATTCCGATCGGATTACCGGTCTCGTTCATTGAAGGCTCCTTCAGCTCCCGTTTCACAGGAAGGCCGTGATGACGGTGACGTTGTCTTCGCCCCCGCAGCGATTGGCCAGCTCCACGAGCCGGCGGGCGGCGGCATCGGGCGTGCGCTCCCTGCGGAGCACCGATCGGATATCCTCTTCGTCGGCCGCTCCGTGGAGGCCGTCCGTGCACAGCAGGATCCGGTCGCCTTTCGAGAGGGCGACCGTGAAGCACTCGGCCGACATGAATTCGGGAATGCCCAGCGCGCGGGTGAGGATGTGGCGCTTTGGGTGGACACGGGCCTCCTCGGGGGTGATGTTGCCGGAGTCGACGAGTTCCTGGACCAGGGTGTGGTCGACGGTGATGCGCATCAGCGAGGAGCCCCTCAGCAGATACGCGCGGGAGTCCCCGACGTTGGCGACCACGAGCGACCCGTCGAGCACGACCGCGATGGTGAGCGTGGTGCCCATGCCCTTGTTCTCCTCGGACTCGAGGGAGCCGAGATAGACCTTGACGTTCGCCTTCTCCACGATGTCATGGAGCGCCTCGCATACCTCCTCGGGGTCCTTGCGGCCCGGTAGGTACTGCATCAGCCGGCGGGAGACGTATTCGACGGCGATGCTGCTCGCGAGCTCGCCCATGCGCCGCCCGCCCATGCCATCGCAGACGATGAAGGCGCACGGAAGCAGGTCTGCGTCCGCGACCACGGAGAAGCAGTCCTCGTTGTTCGTCCGGATGAGACCCTTGTCTGTCGCCGAGCCGTACTTCAATCCGTTTCCGCCTCTTCCAGCCGTCTGCGGAGCTGTCCGCACGCGGCATCGATATCCGTCCCCAGTTCCCTGCGGACCGTCGCGTTGATCCCTTCGCGCACCAGGACGTCCTGGAAGGCCCGAATGGCGTCGGGCCGACTCCTTCTGTAGAGGCCGCCCGCGAATTCGTTCGCCGGAATCAGGTTCACATGACACTGGAGGCCGCGAAGCCTCCGTGCGAGTTCCAAGGCGTGTTCCGGCCGGTCGTTCACGCCCTGGAAGAGGGAGTATTCGAAGGAGATGCGCCGTCCTGTCCTTTCGACGTGCCTTCTGCATGCTTCCAGAAGCTGATCGATCGGATGGATCCGGGCAATCGGCATCAGCCGCTTCCGGATCTCGTCGTTCGGCGCATGGAGCGACACGGACAACGTGACCGGAAGGCCTTCATCGGTAAAGTCTACCATCTCGGGCACACAGCCGCAAGTTGAAACCGAGATGTGGCGCATGCCGATTCCAAGCCCTCTTTCGTCGTTCACGAGGCGCAGGAAGCGGACCAGCTGGGCATAGTTGTCGAAGGGTTCCCCGATGCCCATCACGACGACGTTGGAGATCCGCGCCCCGCAGTCGGCGCCGATCAGCGCCACCTGGGCGAGCATCTCCCCGGCGGTGAGGTTGCGGCCGAATCCCGCCCCCGTAGAGGCGCAGAACGTGCACCCCATGCGGCATCCCGCCTGGGAGGAGATGCAGACCGAGTAGCCGTGGTGGTATTTCATCAGCACGCTCTCGACGCGGTTTCCGTCGCGCAGGCGGAAGACGTACTTGGTGGTCTCGTCCTCGGCGGAGACGAGCTTGCGTTCGACCGCCAGGTTGTCCATACGGAAATCCGTCGCAAGCTTCGCGCGCAGGTCCTTGGAAAGGTCGGTCATCGCATCGAACGTGGTCACGCCGCGGCCGAGCCAGCGGAAGACCTGACCGGTCCGGTAGGCGGGCAGGCCGTTCTCCGCCGCCCAGACGGAAAGTTCGTCGAAGGTCCTATCGTAGAGGTCGTTCATGGGGGACTCCTTCTGAAACGGGCGACGAAGAACCCATCGCATCCGTGGCGGTTCGGCAGCAGCTGGACCCGTCCCGTGCAGGCCTGTCCCGTCAATTCCGGGTCGAGGGCGGCGAGGCGTTCGGGGAGAAGGGCGTCGAACGGGTCGGCCTCGAAACGCCCGGCCTGTTCGGCGAGGAAGGCGTCGACAACGCGGCCGTTCTCCTCGGGAAGCACCGTGCAGGTGCTGTAGACCAGC
>CAXNDY010000065.1:0-6082 GCA_964201095.1 Saccharofermentanales bacterium | reverse complement strand
CGCTTCACGGAGGTGACCGATCTCTCCCTTCCGTACCGGTTCCTCGCCACGCTGCCCGCCTCCCTCCGCGACAGCGCCTACTGCCCGTCGTACCTCTACCGCACCGACCGCGGCGAGGTCGTCCGCTTCGTCGACGAGGACGTCGACCTGGCGGAGCGCCCCCTTCTCGGCGTCGCAGTGGACGTGGGCACCACCACCCTGGCCGTCTATCTCTACGACCTCGAGTCCGGCCGCCGCATCGGCACGGCGTCGGCGCTCAACCCGCAGAAGGCCTACGGGGCCGACGTGATCTCCCGCATCGAGTATGCTTCGGAGTCCCAGGACAAGCTGGCGAACCTCCAGCGGATCCTCACGGACCGCATCGGCGAACTGGCCGTGGGCCTCGCCGAAAAGCACGGTTTCGAGCGGGCCGACCTCCTGACCTACACGCTCGCCGGCAACACCACCATGATGCACCTCCTGGCCGGCCTGCCTCCGAAGGCCATCGCGGTGGCTCCGTTCATCCCGGTCACGACCTCCGCCCGCACCGTATGGGCCGACGAGCTCGGCATCGCCGCCGGCGAAGGCGCCCTCTGCGTCCTGCTGCCCTGCGTCGCCGCCTACGTCGGAGCCGACATCGTCGCCGGCATCCTCGCGACCGGCCTCGAGCGCCGGACCGGCGCGCCGGCCCTCCTCGTCGACATCGGCACGAACGGCGAGATCGTGCTCGCGACCGACCACGGCATGATCGCCTGCTCCACGGCCGCCGGACCGGCCTTCGAAGGGGCGAACCTCCTCTTCGGCATGGGCGGCGTCGAAGGGGCCATCGACCACGTGCGCATCGCGGACGGGGACCTCGCATTCACCACGATCGGCCGTGCACCGGCGGTCGGACTCTGCGGCTCCGGCATCGTCGACATCATGGCCTTCCTGCTCGACACGGCCGTCGTCGACGAGACCGGCCGCATCACGGACGAGCCCGAGGACCTGCCTGACGCGCTCGCTTCTCGCATCATCGTGCACAACGGCCAGGCTGCCTTCCGCGTCACGGACCCGACCGAGTCCATCCCCACCGGCATCCTCCTCACCCAGCGCGACGTCCGCGAACTGCAGAACGCCAAGGCCGCCGTCCGAGCCGGCATCGAGATCCTGATCGAAACGGCGGGGACCACGGCGGACGGAATCTCCGACCTCTTCGTCGCCGGCGGGTTCGGCAATTACCTCGACATCGCGAGCGCCTTCCGCATCGGACTCTTCCCGCCGGAGCTCCAGGGGCGCACCCGGATGGCCGGCAACACCTCCGGACTCGGCGCCGTGATGTGCCTCCTCGACGGAAAACTCCTGAAGGCCGCATCCGACGCCGTCACGAAGGTCGAATACGTCGAGCTGAGTTCCGACAAGCGCTTCACGGACCATTTCGTCGAGGCGATGATGTTCCCCGAGACCTAGAACCCGACGGCCCGCCCGACGTCGAAGGCCGGGCTCCGGCAGGGAGGATGGCGATGGACAAATCAGCGATCCGACTCCAGTCGAAGACCCTCCGAGACGCGCAATCCCCGGAACAGGCCGCCCGGGATTCCCGGGAGGTCGTCCGCAGGATGCTCGAGCTGCCCGTCCTGCAGCAGGCCTCCGTCCAGAACCGATTCGTCTCCCTCTACCACCCCATCCGCAGCGAACTCGATGTCACGGGCGCCGTCGCGGAACTCGTGCGGCGCGGTGCCCGCATCCTGCTGCCGGTGATCCTGCCCGAGCCCGACGGCATCTCCGCGCTCGCCATGGGCGAGGTCCCTCCGGAGATCGCCCTGGCCTGCGATACGGCCCCGCAGACGCTGGCCGACTGGCTCGACCCGGGCTCCTTCGGTCTGCTCGAACCTTCCCGGGGCGCTCTGGTGCCCATCGAAGCGATGCGCCACGAATTCGCCTGCGTCATCATCCCAGGCCTCGCCTACGATGCGCACGGCACGCGCGTCGGTTACGGCAAGGGCTACTACGATGGATTCCTCGCGAGATTCCGGAGGCCCGGACAGCCCCATCTTCCGGTCGTCGCGCCCGCCTTCGACTTCCAGCTCCTCGACGGGACGATTCCCGCCGTCCCCCACGACGTTCCCGTGGATACCATCGTCACGCCGACGAGGACCCTGCGCACAGCCCCCTAGTCCCCCTCCAACGCAAAATCGTCCACAAATTCGCATTCCTGAGGGGTTGCGCATCCCCCCGCGCTCCGTTACCATCGAGAGGCAACCCGACGCGGTTCGCCGATTCTTCTTCTTGCCTGTACGGCGGGAAGAGGACGACGTGAAAAGGGAAGCAGGTGCAGTGCCTGCGCGGTCCCGCCGCTGTGAGAGGGAAGTCCTCCGCCTATGATCCCACTGGCATCGGCCGCGTTTCGCGGGAAACCGGACTGGAGCCGGGAAGGGGACGGAAGGACCAGGATCCTCGAGCCAGAAGACCTGCCGGGTCGGGACGCACCGGAAACTCCACGGGTGATGGAGGCGGTGTCGGTGATCTGCCCTCCTCGTCCGTTCCCGGCCTCGGGAGCGGGTTCGTCGGGCACCTTTCCGAATCGCCTGGCCAGAGCCTCGCCGGAGACCCGGGGAGGCTTTTTCGTGTCCGCCCTCGAGGAGGGGAGGACCGCCGCCCGGCGTCCCGGTGAAACCGCGGACCCGGGAGAACCAGGAGGAAACCCGCATGACCATCCACCGCCGTCTCCTGTCCATGATTGCCCTGCTCGCCGTCGCCGCCGTCCTCGCCACCTCGTGCGCCGCTCCGACCGCGACCCCGACCCCGACCGCCGCACCGACCGCCGCTCCCACCGCCGAACCCACCCCGGCACCCTTCCCGGCCACCGTCAAGGACGCGGACGGCAAGGACTTCACGCTGACCGCCGCTCCCCAGAAGATCGTCTCCCTCCCCGTCTGGTCCACCGAGATCCTGTTCAGCCTGGTCGACCTGTCCCGCGTCGCCGCGATCTCCAGCTGGATCAACGACCCCAACCAGACGCCCATCGCCGAGGCCGCCCAGCAGATCGTCCAGCGCGTCGAGACCAAGTCCCCCGAGGGCATCATCGCCCTGCACCCCGACCTCGTGATCCTCGACACCTTCAACGACTTCGACGGCTCCCTCGCGAAGACCCTGACGGACGCGGGCATCCCCACGATCCGTCTCGAGTCGCCCACGGACTTCGCCAGCGTCGACGCGGCGATCGCGACCCTCGCGGCCGTGACCGGGGAGACCGCCAAGGGCGAAGCGCTCTCCAAGGAGATGAACGACAAGCTCCAGACCGTCGCGGACCTCGTGAAGACCGTCGAAACGGCGAAGCGCGTCACGGCCATGTACTACTACGTCTCCTTCAACGACATGACCATGCTGTCCTCCTACAATACCGAGACCCCGGTCGGAGCCATCATGACCGCCGCAGGACTCGTCAACGTCTGCGACGCGCCCAAGTACAGCGACGTCAGCAAGGAGAAGGTCGTCAAGGACTGGAAGCCGCAGGCCTTCCTCGTTTCCGCCCTCGTCTGGAAGGCCGATTACAGCGGCACGACCGACGATGCGGGCGCCTCGGCGAAGGCCGTGGTCCTCGCCGATACGACCCTCAAGGACGTCCCCGCCGTCGTGTCCGGCACCTTCTTCGCCGTGCCGGACAAGTACATGATGTCCACTTCGCAGTACATGGCCGATGCCGTGGTGTTCCTTGCGAAGGCCGCCTACCCCGACCTCTTCAAGTAGCCTCATGAAGACGAAGGCCGACCGTACCGGACTCTCCCGCAAGCCCGGCGCGCAGGCGCCGCGCCGGACCTCCATCGCCGCGATCTCGGCGGTGGGGGCCGTCGTGGTCTTCGTATCCGTCGTCATCGCGACCGGTCTCGGAACCGTCACCATCCCCCCGCTCGAAGTGCTTCGGGCCATCCTCGTCGGCCTGCGCCTGCTCCCGTCCACCGCCGTCGACCCCACGGACCTCACCATCGTGTTGTCGCTCCGCCTGCCGCGCGTCGCCATGGCGCTCGTGGCCGGCGCCGGGCTCGCCCTCTCCGGCACGGTCCTCCAGGGCGTCTTCCGCAACCCGCTCGCCGACCCGGGCATCCTCGGCGTCGCGACCGGCGCCGGCCTCGGCGCCCTGATCGGCATCGTCACCGACCTCGGCCGTCCCCTCGGCCTCTTCGCCGTTCCGGTCTTCGCCTTCGTCGGCGCGCTCGCCGCGGTCGGCATCATCCTCGGCGTCTCCTTCACCGCCGGAGGCCAGGGGCGCGGGGACACCGTCACGCTCATCATGAGCGGCATGGCCACGAGCGCCATCTTCGGCGCGCTGATCTCCCTCACGGTCATGCTGTCGAACCAGTACCAGGTCACGAGCTACGTCTTCTGGACCATGGGCGGGCTCGCGAATCGCCGCTGGGAGCACGTCCTCACCGCGCTGCCCGTCGTCGCCGTCTCCGGCGCCTATATCCTCGTCCGGGCCCGCGACCTCGACATCCTCCTGCTCGGCGACGAACAGGCGCGTTCCCTCGGCGTCCACCCGACCTCGACGCGCGTGACGCTGCTCATCGCCGCCACCCTGTGCACCGCCTCCGTCGTGGCGATGATCGGCCCCATCGGTTTCGTCGGCCTCATCGTGCCGCACATCCTGCGACTCCTGATCGGCCCCGCGCACCGCGCTCTCGCCGTCGCCAGCCTCTTCGCCGGCGGCGTCTTCCTGCTCCTGTGCGACCTCGTCGTCCGCATCGGCGCCCGCACCAGCGGCGGCGAAGTCAGCGTCGGCGTCGTGACGGCCCTGATCGGCGCGCCGTACTTCCTGTTCCTGCTCGTCCGCTCCGGCAAGGGAAAGGGGGCCTTCCTATGAACGACACGTCCGCGTCCGCCGCGTCCGCCGCACCCGCCGCGTTCCTCCTCGAGGCCGACGGCGTCGGCTTCTCCGTCGGCAAGGGATCCGACCGGCTGACCATCCTCCACGACGCGAGGATGACCGCCCGTTCCGGCGAGTTCATCGGCATCCTCGGTCCGAACGGGTCCGGCAAGACCACGTTCCTCAAGCGCATCGCCAACCTGCTCCCCGGCGACGGCGCCATCCGCATCGATGGTCAGGAACAGGCCGTCTACACGGTCAAGGAACTCTCCCGCCTCGTCGGCTTCCTCCATCAGGACACCCGCGTGCCCTTCTCGTTCACCGCGCGCGAAGTCGTCGAGATGGGCCGCCACCCCTTCGCGAACGCCCTCGCCGACCCCACGGGCGACGCGGACCGCAAGGCCGTCGACAAGAGCCTCCGCGACGCGGGGTGCTTCGACTTCGCCGACAAGCCCGTCACCACCCTGTCCGCCGGAGAGCGCCAGCGGGTCATGCTCGCCCGCGTCCTCGCCCAGGAGACGCCGCTGATCCTGCTCGACGAGCCCACGTCCAATCTCGACATCCTCCACGCCTCCGAAGTCTTCGACCTGCTGCGGGACCTTGCCGCCGCCGGACGATGCGTCGTCGCCGTGATGCACGACCTGCGCGCCGCCGCGAAATACTGCTCGCGCATCCTCCTCCTCTACAAGGGCACCATCGTGGCCGACGGCGACCCCGAGGAAGTGCTCCACGAAGGCCACGTCTCCTACGTCTTCGAGGTGCCCGCGCGCACCTTCCGCAACCCGGCCGACGAGTGGGACTACTACATCCTCTAGGTCGTTTGTGCTAGAATGACCTTTCGACAGGAGGGCCGTTCCCATGAAGCTCCTACTGAACCGTCGGTCCGGCATCGTCCGCAAGGTCGCCTTCGGCGGCATCTTCGGTGCGCTGTCCTTCGTCGTCACGTTCTTCCTTCCCGTTCCGCTCGGCGCCCTGATCGGCGGCAGCGGATACCTGAACCTCGGTGACAGTGTGTCGATCCTCTCCGGCATCCTCTCCACGTCGGTCTACGCCCCCTTCGGCGCCGCCCTCGGCGCCGCGCTGTCCGATGTCGCGCTGGGCTATGTACACTATGCGCCCTTCACCTTCCTGATCAAACTCATGGAGGCCATGGCGGCCGGCATCCTGTTCCGCGCCCTCGCGCGTCGCATCTCCACGCCGGAACGTCCCGGGCGCTCCGGTCTGCCGCAGATCCCCGCCCTGATCGTCGCCAGCGTCTTC
>CAXNDY010000064.1:0-6084 GCA_964201095.1 Saccharofermentanales bacterium | reverse complement strand
GGAAGTGCACCCACAGGACGCGCCAATCGCCGTCCGGGGCGAAGGTGCGATAGGCCTGGGGCCTGCGGCAGTCGATCCAGAAGAAGTGCCCGACGGGAAGTCGGCAGGATTGGCCCTCGTACTCGAGGAACCCTTCGCCGGAGAGGGTGATCTTGATCAGGTAGGAGGGAAGCCCCTCGCGCGTGGTATAGTATTTTCCGTGGGCCATGAAGTCCCCGAGCTCCTGGACGTAGGGCAGACAGGCCTTCGCCCCCCGCTCCGCCGACACCGCCCGCCACACGGATTCCTTGTCCATGTCGATCATGTACTGGAGTTTCACGCGCAAGGACCTCCGCACCACAACATCGTGGCATAAATCGACTCGATTTTTGGATATGGACGGCACGTGCTTCGACTATAATAGAGAGTATCAGCATCCCGCTGTGGCCGCAACGCGCGCGACGCGGATTTCCTCCCCGAATCACCGACTCCATTGGCAAGATACGGCTATTCCCGCATGAAAGGCGAGGTGGACCCATGAACGACACGACCGTCCGGAAGGGATTCGAGTACGCGAAGGAGCGATACGCCGCACTCGGCGTCGACGTGGAGGCCGCGATGGCGCGGGCCGACGCGATTCCCGTCTCCATGCACTGCTGGCAGGGAGACGATGTCGTCGGCTTCGACGGCGCAAAGACCTTGACCGGCGGCATCGCGACCACCGGCAACTACCCCGGTCGCGCGCGCACCCCGGAAGAGCTCCGCCGCGATATCGAGATGGCCATGAGCCTCGTCCCCGGCGCCACCAAGCTCAACCTGCACGCCAGTTACGCCGAGAAGTCCCGCCCCGACGTCGACCGCGACGGATACACGCTCGCCGACTTCGAGAACTGGGCGTCCTGGGCGGCTGGACGCGGCATCGGCCTCGACTTCAACCCCACGTACTTCTCGCACGCGAAGATGGACGGCGACTTCTCCCTGTCGAGCTTCGACCCGGGCATCCGCCGCTTCTGGATCGAGCACGGCAAGCGCTGCCTCGAGATTGCCGAAGGTTTCGCCAAGCGCACGGGCAAGCCCTGCGTCGTGAACTTCTGGATGCCCGACGGCTACAAGGACACCTGCGTCGACACCGTCGCGCACCGCGAGCTGATGACCCGCTCCCTCGACGAGATCTTCGCGACCAAGGTCGACCCCACCCTGGTCCCCTGCGCGATCGAAAGCAAGCTGTTCGGCGTCGGCCTCGAGAGCTACACCGTCGCGAGCCACGAATACTCGCTCGGCTACGCCATCTCCCGCAAGAAGCTCTACTGCCTCGATTCCGGCCACTTCCACCCCACGGAGGCCGTCAGCGCCAAGCTCACCGCGACGCTCGCCTTCGTGGACCGCGTCCTCCTGCACGTCAGCCGCGGCGTCCGCTGGGACAGCGACCACGTCGTCACCCTCGACGACGAGCTGCAGCGCATCATGGACGAGATCCTGTGGAACGGCCTCGAGAGCCGCGTCTTCATCGGCCTCGACTACTTCGACGCCTCCATCGACCGCGTCGCGGCCTGGTCCGTCGGCCTGCGCAATGCCCGCAAGGCCCTGCTGTCCGCAGCCCTCGCCCCCTCCGACGCCATCCGTCAGGCCGAGCGCGCCGGCGACCACACCCTGCGCCTCGAACTGCTCGAGGAGCGCAAGACCCTTCCGGTCGGCGCCGTGTGGGACCACTACTGCCTGACCCGCAACGTGCCCGTGAACTACGTGGAGGCCGTCCAGCGCTATGCGCGCGACGTGTTGTCCACCCGATGAACCGCGATCAGCTCCAGAAGCTCCACGGCGCGACGCTCGAGTCCTACTCGAAGCTGTCCCGCTCGCTCGGCGGCCGCGCCGACTACGTCCAGGGCGGCGGCGGAAACACGTCCGTCAAGTTCGGCGAAGGCATGATGGCCATCAAGGCCTCCGGCTACCGCCTGTCCGACCTGCGCACCGATTCGGCCTACGCCGTCCTCGATGGCCGGGAGATCCGGCGCTTCTTCGAGGAGAACGAGGAGAAGGGCTTCGACGACGTCGAGAAGGCCGGCTCCGATTTCGTCAAGTCCCACGGCGTGGCCATCGACGGACTGCCCCCCCTCCGTCCCTCTGTCGAAGCCGGCTTCCACTCGCTGCTCGACCGCTTCGTGGCCCACACCCACAGCGTCTACGCCAACCTCGCCGCCTGCACGGAGCAGGGGCAGGGCCTCCTCGGCGCCGCGCTCGCCGACGCGTCCTACACCTGGGGCTGGGTGCCGTACACCGACCCCGGCGCCCGCCTGACGTTCCGCATCCGCGACGAGCTCGCCCGCGTCGAGCTCGCGACCGGCGTGCGCCCGGCCGTGATCTTCCTGCAGAACCACGGCCTGATCGTCCACCACGACGACCCCGCCCTCTGCGAGCGCATCCACGCCGACGTCAACGCCCGCGTCGCGACCGCCTTCGGCCTGACCGGGCACTCCTTCCCCGCGATCGCCCTGCGCGCGGTCGAGGACGGCGTGTTCGCCGGCCAGACCCCCTACCTCCGCGACGCCCTCAAGTCCGGCCGCTATGACCGGGCCTTCTTCCTCGAGCAGCCCCTGTACCCCGACCAGATGGTCTTCCTCGTCGGCACCTTCGACGTCGGACCCGGCCGTCCGGAAGACGGAAGCTGCCGCGCGGACCCCAAGACCGGCACCGTGACCTACCGCATGCCGGAGGCCAGCGCGCGCACCGTCGAGGAGACGCTGACGGCCGTGCTCTTCATCGCCGAAAACGCGAAGCGGTGCGGATACACCCTTTCCGGGATGGGTGAGGCGGCGCAGCGGTTCATCGCGAACTGGGAGAGCGAGAAGTACCGGAAGTCCCTGGGCAAGTAGGAACGAGCGCCCCGGCGACACCCGCAAGGAGAAAAGACCCGGACGGAATCGACTTCCGCCCGGGTCTTTTCGCGCCGCTGCGCGCCCTCGCGCCGCTGCGCCCTCGCGCCGTCGCGCCATCGCGCCGTCGTCAGCGCTGGCCGTAGTACGCGTCCTTGCCGTGCTTCCGGAGGTAGTGCTTGTCCAGCAGCGCCTGCGGGATCGCGCCCTGCGCGGGGTTCAACAAGCGCGTCTGGATGCCCATCTGCGCGCACTCCTCCAGCGCCACGGCGTTGTGCACCGCGTCCGCGGCGTCGCGGCCCCAGGTGAAGGGGCCGTGACCCGCGACCAGCACCGCCGGCACCGCCGCCGGGTCGAGGCCGCGCGCCCGGAACGTAGCGACGATCACGGCGCCCGTTTCCGCTTCATACTCGCCCCGGATCTCCGCTGTCGTCAGCGGCCGCGTGCAGGGCACATCGCCATGGAAGTGGTCGGCGTGGGTCGTCCCGAAGGCCGGCAGGTCCATCTCCGCCTGCGCCCAGCTCGTGGCCCAGCGCGAATGCGTGTGGACGATGCCCCCGATCTCCGGGAAGGCCAGGTACAGCGCGAGGTGGGTCGGCGTGTCGCTGCTGGGGTGCCGCGAGCCCTGGACCACCTTGCCCGACAGGTCGACGACGACGAGGTGCTCCGGCCGAAGTTCCTCGTAGGGGACCCCGCTCGGCTTGATGACGACCAGCCCGCGCTCGCGGTCGATCGCGCTCGCATTGCCCCAGGTGAAGACCACGAGACCGTGCCTCGGCAGGTCGAGATTCGCTTTCCAGACGTCCTGGATCAGCCGTTCCATGCCGTTTCCTCCGTTCAGAAGCCGCGCGCCCGCGCCTTCAGGTCCTTCAGCCGCTTCATCACGTCGTTCTCGCCGCGGCCGAAGTAGTCGTGCAGTACCCGGTACTCGGCGAACAGCTTGTCGTACACGGCCGACGCCGCCGGGTCCGGACGGTACACCTCGTCCTTCAGGCGCGGCATGACCTTCGCCGCCTCGAAGATGCTGTCGTATCCGCCTTTCGCCTTGCCCGCCGCCACGGCCCCGAACATGGCCGACCCCAGCGCCACGGTCTGCGCGCTCGCCGAGATGCGGATCTCGCGCTTGGTCACGTCGGCGTAGACCTGCATCATGAAGGGGTCCTTGGACGCGATGCCGCCGCAGGCGTAGAGCTCGCCGATCGGCACCCCGTTGGCCGCGAAGTTCTCGATGATCTCGCGCTTGCCGTACGCCGTCGCCTCGATCAGGGCGCGGTAGACCTCCTCGGGGCGGGTCGAAAGGGTCATGCCGAGCATCATCCCGGTCAGGTCGACGTCGACCAGCACGGAGCGGTTGCCGTTCCACCAGTCCAGCGCCAGCAGCCCGGACTCGCCCGGCTTCTGCGCCTGCGCCTTCTCGCGCAGCAGCTTGTGCAGGCTGATGCCGCGTTCGCGCGCCTCGACCGCGTACCCTTCCGGCACGCAGGTCTTCACGAACCAGTCGAAGTGGTCGCCCACGCAGCTCTGGCCGCTCTCATAGCCGAGGAACCCCGGCAGCACGCCGTCCTCGACCACGCCGCAGATGCCCGGCACATGGACTTCATCGGTCCCCAGCAGGATGTCGCAGGTCGACGTCCCGACGATCATGAGCATCTTCCCCGGCCCCGTGATGCCGACCCCGGGCAGCGCCACGTGCGCGTCGACGTTGCCGATGGCCACGGCCGTACCCGGTACCAGACCCATCAGGCGGGCCATCCCGGGGGTGAGTTCGCCGGCCTTCGAGCCGATGGCGTCGACCTTTCGGCCGAACTTCTCGTCCACGACGTGCTCGAGCCGCGGGTCCAGCGCCTTGAAGAACGCGTCCGACGGGTAGCCGTCGCGCTTGCTCCACAGTCCCTTGTACCCGGCCGTACAGCTGTTGCGCGTGTAGTTGCCCGTCAGCTGCATCACGAGCCAGTCCGCCGCCTCCATGAAGCGGTCGGCCGCCGCGTAGACCGCCGGCGCCTCGTCCAGCACCTGCCAGATCTTGGGGATCTCCCACTCCGACGAGATCTTGCCGCCGTAGCGCTCGAGGAAGTCCTCGCCGCGCGCGCGGGCTATGGTGTTCAATTTCGTCGCCTCGTCCTGCGCCGCGTGGTGCTTCCACTTCTTCACGTAGGCGTGCTTCTCGCCGCGGTACTCCGGCAGGAAGCACAGCGGTGTCCCGTCGGCCTTCACTGGAAGCAGCGTGCACGCCGTGAAGTCGACGCCGATGCCGATCACGTCGGCGGGGGAGACGCCGGACTCAGCGAGCACCGCGGGCACGACCGCGGCCAGCACGTCCAGATAGTCCTGCGGGTCCTGCAGCGTCCAGTCCGGCGGCAGCTTCTCTCCGGTCGCCGGCAGGCGGTCCTCGATGAAACCGTGCTTGTAATCGTGCACCGCCGTCGCGACTTCGCGCCCATCGGCGACATCCACCAGCAGCGCGCGTCCGGAAAGGGAACCGTAGTCGATGCCGAGAGCGTACTTCCTACCCATGTCGTATCCTCCTGCCTACCTCAGTTTCCAGACCAGGTCGTCGACCGCGAGCTCGCGGCGCAGGGACGGCACGTCGGTGTGCGCGCCGATGTGGACGAACTCGATGCCGACGATCTCGGCGAAGTCGCGCAGCTGCTCGACCGACACGGTGTAGCTCAGTACGGAGTGGTGCGCCCCACCGGCGTACATCCACGCCTCGGTCGCGGTCGCAAGGTCCGGCAGCGGCTTCCACAGCACGGCGGCCACGGGCAGCTTGGGCATGTCGTGCGCCTGTGCCACGCAGTCCACCTCGTTCACGATCAGGCGGAAGCGCTCGCCGAGGTCGATCAGGGACACGAGCACGGCGCGCCCTGCGGCGGCCTTGAATGTCAGGCGGGCCGGCGGCTCGCGCCCGCCGATCCCGAGCGGGACGACGCGGATCCGCGCCTTCTCGGAGGCGATGCTGGGGCAGATCTCGAGCATGTGGGCCCCGAGGACCATCTCATTTCCCGGCTCGAAGTGGTAGGTGTAGTCTTCCATGAACGACGTCCCGCCCGGCAGGTCCGCGCTCATGAGCTTGAGGATCCGCACCATGGCGGCCGTCTTCCAGTCGCCCTCGCCCGCGAAGCCGTAGCCCAGGCGCATCAGGTCCTGCGCGGCGAGTCCCGGCAGTTGCTTCAGCTGCTGGAGGTCCTGGAAGTTGGTGTGGAACGCGCCGAACCCGCCGTCCTCGAGGAAGCGC
>CAXNDY010000063.1:0-6092 GCA_964201095.1 Saccharofermentanales bacterium | reverse complement strand
ATCTCCTTCGAGGAGAACAGCGGCAGCACCGTGACCGACATCACCCAGGACTACGCCACCAGCGTCACGAAGCCGACCGACCCGACGAGGACCGGCTACACGTTCGCGGGTTGGTACTCCGACGAAGCGCTGACGACCGGCTACACCTTCTCGACGATGCCGGCCGCCGACACGACGCTCTACGCGAAGTGGACAGTCAACCGGTACACGATCTACTTCGAGGAGTACCTGGGTTCGATCGTCACGGACCTGACCCAGGACTTCGGCTCCGCGGTGACGAAGCCAGCTGATCCGACCCGTACCAACTACACCTTCGTCGGCTGGTTCAGCGACGTCACGAAGACTTCTCCCTACACGTTCCCGGCGACGATGCCGGCCACCGATACGACGATCTTTGCGAAGTGGAGGCTGGCCGACACCACCCCGCCCACCCTGACCGTATACAAGAAGGGCACGACGACACCGGTCGCCAACAATTCCATCATCCACGGCGACATCACGATCCTCATCCCCGCGGATGCCGTCAACTACTCCGCCAAGCGCAACGGTGCCGCGTACGCATGGCCGGTCGGTGGCAACTTCACCGAGCCGGGAACCTACGTCATCACGACCTCCGATGCGGTCGGAAACATCGGGACCTTCACCTTCACCATCGCGAAGCCGATCATCACAGCCGTGAAGGCATCCACCACCACGGCCGTACTGAACAACGGATACTCCAACAAGAGCGTCACCGTCACCATCACGGGCTACCAGACGCGCTCCATCAGGAAGAACGGCGTCTCGATCGTCTGGAACTCTCCCTCCAACACCTTCTGGTCGGATGGAGTCTACATCGTGACCGCGGTCGACTCCCTCGGTGGAACCAGTACCTTCAAGTTCACCATCCACACCATACTCCCTGCCGTGACCATCAAGACGACCGGAGGCGTCGTGGTAGGCAATGGAGGAACCACATACAGCAATGTCACCATCACCGCCAGCTGCCCGCTCATGGCCACCAAGACGGTCACCGTGAACGGCATCAAGGTCACATGGCCCGCCACCAACCTCTTCACCGCGAAGGGCGCCTATGTGGTCACCGCCACCGACCTGGCCGGAAACGTCAAGATCGTGAAGTTCACGAGGAAGTAGGAGAAGCGGAGAGCCATCTCGGACTCTCTTCACGGCAAGAAAAAAGGCGGCCCCGGGAAACCGGGGTCGCCTTCTTCTGGTTCGGGTCCGGCTACGGCAGGGTGTTTCCCGCCGCGCGATACAGACTGTACCATTCGGGACGGGTCAGCTCGATCGAGGATGCCGCGCAGAGTTCGCGCAGGTGGTCCGCATCGGCCGTTCCGACGACGGGCTGGAGTCGCGCGGGGTGACGGAGCAGCCAGGCGATGGCCACTGCGGAAGGAGTGACCTTCTTCTCGAGGGCGATCGCGTCGACGGCGCGGTTGAGCTCCGGGAACTCCGGACTGCCGAGGAAGACCCCTTTGAAGAAACCGTACTGGAAGGGGGACCAGGGCTGGATCGTGATGTCCTTCAGCCGGCAGTAGTCGAGGACGCTTCCATCATGCACCACGGAAGCTTCGTCGGTCATGTTGACGTGGATGCCGGCATCGATCATCCCCGTGTAGGCCAGACCGAGCTGCAGTTGATTGGCGTGGATGCGTTGGGGAAGGTATCGGGCGAGCAGTTCCATCTGTCCGGGATTCTGGTTGCTGACGCCGAAGAAGCGCACCTTTCCGTTCTTCTCAAGTAGCATGAAGGCTTCGGCGATCTCATCGGGCTCCATGAGCGCGTCGGGGCGGTGAAGCAGCAGGAAGTCGAGGTGGTCGGTGTGAAGCCGGGCGAGGCTGCCCTCGACCGCGGTCAGGATGTGGTCCTTGGAGAAATCGAAGAAGCCCTTTCGGATACCGCACTTCGACTGGATCAGCATCCTGTCGCGCAGGGAGGGCGTTCTCGCGAGAACTTCCCCGAAGAGCTCTTCGCTCATGCCTCCGCCATAGATGTCGGCATGATCGAAGAAGTCGACTCCCTCGGCAAGAGCGGTGCGGACCAGGCGGTCGACGCCGTCGAGGGTCATGGAGGCGATGCGCATGCAGCCGAGAGCGATGGCGGAAGCTTCGACGCCGGAGGTGCCGATGGGGATTCTTTTCATGGGATTGCCCTCCTTTTGGCCCAGAGTATAGCACGCATCGGAGGAAAATCGCCGTAACGGAAAGAGCCGGGAGTTGTGCACTCCCGGCTCCTGGGGGTAGGGGTCTGGGGCGTTCAGGCCGCTGTCGTCACGGCAGGGGTCGTCGCTGCGGGCCCATCGCCGTCGTTGTCGCCGCGTGCCCCACCGGGACCGCCGCGGCCGTCAGGGCCGCCGTGTCCGCCGGGACCACCATGGCCTAGCGCCGGGATAAGGGCATCCGACTGGGCCTGGGTGAGGGTGCCTGCCGTCACGAGGGCGGCGAGGGCGGTTCTTTCATCCTGCGTCGCCAGAGCGGCGAGGATCGCATCGGACTGGGGCTGGGTGATCGTCCCTGCCGTCACGGCAGCTGCGAGACGATCGGTCATATCCTGGATGCGCTGTGCGGTCCGGGTCGCGGTGGCGGAGGCCTTGAGCGCATCGGCCTTGGCCTGGGTCAGGATGCCGGCCTTGACCAGCTGAGCGTAGACGTCACTGGAAAGGTAGGTGGAGACGGCGTCGCTTTCCGCCTGGGTGATCGTCCCTGCCGTCACGGCGGCGGTCAGAGCGCTGGTTCCGAGGCCGCCCGCTCCGTGACCGCGTCCGCCGACCCGGTCTCCGTCGTCCATGACGCCGGTTCCGTCGCCCGCCGCCACCGTCGGGGTGGTCGTCGCGGCATAGACCGCACCGAACGACATGGCGAGCACGACCGCCGCCACGACCATGGCCATCACGCGGAACCGCTTCGAGCGGCGCGGCTTCGAGAACTTCTTTTCCTGTTGGGATTCTTCCCTTGCGAGTTCCAGATCTTCCATGACTTTTCTTTCAATGTCCATTGATATGCCTTCCTTTCCTTGTATCAGGGCGATCCTGATTTTCGTGTCCGTGGGGGCGGTGCTTTCCGCAACCCATGGCCATAGTCTACAAGGCGCTTGTGAAGGCTGGGTGAAGGGCATGTCAAGGAAAGGTGAGACCTCCCGTGAACTCCCGGCAGGCGGTCCGGCCAATCCTAGAACGCAGCGAACCTCGCGGCGCGCTCCAGCTCGCCCTCGACCAGAGGTCCCTCCGTCCCTGCGACGAGGAACCCCGTCGGTTCGCCGACGACGGTTCCGCCCTTGGCGCGGACGAGCTTCGCGAGAGACCCGGCTGCATAGCCGAAGAGTCGGGCCATGAAACGAAGGATCGCCGGAGAATTCTCGATGACCACGCGGGTGTCGAACACGCGGACGGAGATCCCGGCTAGATCGCCGGCGCGAAGGGCCGTCAACTTCGCGGTCAGTTCCGGCGTCGGTCGGAAGGCTCTCGTCGGGGAGCCGATGAACATCCGCTCGACGCCTGCCAGACGCGCCGACGTGAAATCGCATGCCTTCACGACCTCGCAGGCACCCTGCTTCGCAAGGGCTTCTCCGATCGTCGCGGCGACCTTCTCCGTGCACCCGAAGACCGAATCGTACAGTACCAGAGTCTTCATATCCATACCTCCTCTTTCTTTCGATTATACCTCCCTCACAGGCACGAATCACCTCGGTCGCCCGCATTTGAAAGTGCTTTGATATGCAAAGCACTTTCCATCCGGGCGCTTTTCCGCTATAGTAGGCAAAAACAAGCCAAGGATGACAAGAAAATTCCATAGGAGGAACTGCATGCTCATCGAACCCAACTATCGCGGCTTCATCTGCACGACGGCCCACCCGACCGGCTGCGCCGAATCGGTCCGCCGCCAGGTCGAAGCCGTCCAGGCCGCCGGACCCATTCCCGGTCCGGTTTCCGGCTCGCCCCCCGGCTCGACCCCCAGACCCCGGCGCGTCCTCGTGCTCGGCGCTTCCGCCGGCTACGGGCTGGCCTCGCGCATCAACGCCGCGTTCGGTTACGGCGCGGCCACCCTCGGCGTCTCCTACGAGCGCCCCAGTGACGGCCGTCGCACCGCGACCGCCGGCTGGTACAACACGGCCGCCTTCGAGCGCGAAGCCGCCGCCGCCGGTCTCGCCGCCGCGAGCATCAATGGCGACGCCTTCTCCGACGAGATCAAGCGCAGGACGCTCGACAAGGTCCGCGACGAGTTCGGCCCCATCGACCTCGTCGTCTACAGTCTCGCCTCCCCGCGCCGCACGCACCCCGTCACCTGCGAGACCCTGACCTCGTGCCTCAAGCCCATCGGCCGCGCCTACACGAGCCGGACCGTCGACTTCCACACCGGCATCGTCTCGGACGTCACCATCGAACCGGCCAGCGAGGACGAGATCCGCCAGACCGTCGCCGTGATGGGCGGCGAGGACTGGTCGCTGTGGATCGAGGCCCTGCTCGCGGAGAACCTCCTGGCTCCCGACGCGACCACGGTCGCCTACTCCTACGTCGGCCCCGAGATGACCCACCCCGTCTACCGCGACGGCACCATCGGCCGCGCCAAGGACCACCTCGAGGCCACGGCGCACCTCCTGTCCGACCGACTGTCCGCCATCGGCGGCAGGGCCTTCGTCTCGGTCAACAAGGCCCTGGTCACCCAGGCCAGTTCCGCCATCCCCGTCGTGCCGCTCTACATCTCGCTCCTCTACAAGGTCATGAAGGCCAACGGGACGCAGGAAGGCTGCATCGAGCAGATCCGGCGGCTCTTCGCCGAGCGCCTCTACGGCGGCGCCCTCGCCCTCGACGAGCGGGGCCGCATCCGCGTCGACGACCTCGAGATGCGTCCCGACGTGCAGGCCCAGGTCCTCGCGCTATGGGACGCCGTCGACGGCGGCGACTTCGAGGCCCTGTCGGACATCGAAGGCTACCGCAGGGAATTCTTCGGACTCTACGGCTTCGGCTTCGACGACGTGGACTACACGCTGGACGTCGACCCCGTGGTCGGGATCCCGAGCATCGCGAGTCTCCCGGACGTCGTCTAGCAATCTTCCGGTGGATGGACCGGCTGGATGGGCTATCATGGAGACAACGACCGGAACGTCCGGCCGTGGAAGGAGTCCACCATGATCGACCGCGAACGTCTCGCCCGTGAGTTCCTCTCCCTCGCCTCCATCGACGCCCCCTCGTTCGCCGAACGCGCCATGGCCGACGCCCTGACCGAGCGCCTGCGCTCGCTCGGCGCCACGGTTCGCGAGGATGACGCGGGTTCGAGGCTTTCCGGGACCGCGGGGAACCTCCTCGCCGAATTCCCCGGCGCGCTGCCGGGCGACCCGCTGCTCTTCTCCGGCCACATGGACACCGTCGGCCCCTGCCTCGGCAAGAGACCCTTCCTCGGCGACGACGGCCGCTTCCACAGCAACGGTGCCACCGTACTCGGGTCCGATGACCTGGCCGGCGTCTGCGCGATCCTGGAGGCCATCCGGTCGCTCCAGGAGGACGGGGTCGCCCACCGCGCCCTCCAGGTCGTCTTCTCGGTCGGGGAGGAACGCAACCTCGCCGGCGCCAAGCAGTTCGACCTCGGCTGGCTTCGGGCGCGCGAGGGCTACGTCCTCGACACCAGCGGCCCACCCGGCCACGCCGTCTTCACCGCGCCCGGCAACCGCCGCATCGTCGCGCGCTTCCACGGCCTCGCCGCCCACGCCGGCATCGCCCCCGAAAAGGGCGTCAACGCCGTCGCGGCGGCCGCCGACGCCGTCGCGTCCGTCCAGTGGGGGCGCCTCGACGCCGACACGACCGCCAACGTCGGGCGCATCGAGGGCGGCGGCGCGACCAACATCGTGCCGGACGCCTGCCTCGTCGAGGCGGAATGCCGCTCCTTCTCGCGGGAGAGCCTCGACGCCCTCGCCGCCAGCATCGCCGACCGCTTCCACGCCGCCGCGGCGCGCCACGGCGCCACCGTCGACGTCTTGACGACGGCGGCCTACGAGACCTTCCGTCTCTCCGAGCAGCAACCCGTCGTGCGCCGCTTCCAGGACGCCTGCCGCGCGTTGGGGCTCGCCGAGACCCTTTCTCCCGGTGGCGGCGGCAGCGA
>CAXNDY010000062.1:0-6110 GCA_964201095.1 Saccharofermentanales bacterium | reverse complement strand
GTCGTCCGTTATCGCGTCGAGACCGACGACAGCTATCATTGCCCGAGTTGCATCGGGCTGTGAGACCGCCGAAGAGTCTCTTGAGCCGAACCGCGCTTCTCGTCGTCGTTGCGGGCCTGTCGCTCCTGTCTGCCTGTCTCTCTTCGCCCGTGACGCCGACCGATACGCTCCCTGCCGCATCCACCGCGACGCCATCTCCGTCGGTCTCTCCGATCGCGGTTCCCACAAACGGTGCACCGACGCCGACGGCCACCCCGACCGCCGAATCGTCCACTGCGCCAACTTCCCTTCCGACCGCGACTCCCACGTCCAGTCCCGTGTCGACGCCCGTTCCGACGCCCACGTCCCCTCCGCTCGGATACGTCGAAGTAGAGGATGGCGACTGGCTCGTGCGCGACATCATCCCCCAGTTGAGCCGGGAGTTCGCCATGTCGGCGGCCGAGGTCCGGGATGTCCTGGCGTCGAACGAGACGAGCCCGCTGATCGATCCGAAAGTGGTGGACTACCGACGGATGGAGGGGATCGTTCCACCCGGAATCTATGCCGTCGTCCCGGGTGACAGTCTGAAGGACCTCGTGGTCGCCTGGATCCGGGCGGCCGAGAAGCGCTACGACGGAATCGTCGCCGCGTCGGCTACCACCAACGGTCTGTCCGCCTCCGACCGGTTGAAGCTGGCATCGATGGTGGAAGCCGAATGCCTCGCGGACGAGTACTACAGCGAAGTCGCGACCGTCTTCCTGAACCGGCTGGCCAGCGGGATGAAGCTGATGAGCTGCGTGACGGCGGAGTACGCGATCGGATTCCAGCGTCCGTATCTGACGACTGCGGACCGCAAGGTCGTGGACGTATACAACACCTACGTCGCGGCCGCCCTGCCCAAGGGTCCCATCTGCGTCGTGGACGACGGAAGCCTTGCGGCCGCCATCGCCGTCCGGCAGAGCCGACCGATCGTCTACTTCTTCTACGACTACATCCTCGACGACATGTTCTTCTTCGAGGACTACACCGTGTTCCACGCAGCCGCGCTGGAAGCGCGGGCACGATACGTAGCGAACTCCGACATCCCCATGGACGTGAAGGTCAACAAGCAGGAACTGTTCGGCAAAGGGCCGGTGACCCGGCTGACCTACCCGAAGTAGATCGGATTCCCCAGAACCGACAGGGTTTCCATGAGCCCCGGAATCGGGCGCCAGACCTCCACGCGGAGGAATCGGGCGTCGGGGAGCGGCAGTTCGACGCGGACGGCGACCTCCTGCTCGATGCGCTGGCGGTGGACGACGCCTGCTTCCGTGATGAAGCGGATCTCGTCCTGGGGACGCAGCCGCGAGGCCTTGAGGACGACCGAGTCGGCGTCGCCCTTCTTCAGCGTGTCGCCCATTCGCGCGTTTCCTGCGGTCAGGTCGATCTCCGGGGCGTCCGGGGTCGAGCCGATGAACGAATGTCCGCTCCGGAGGGCGGCGAGGAGGTCGGAGCCGCAGCGGGACTCGGCGTAGGCGAAGGTCGTCGGGTTTCCCATGAGGAGGAACTGGTCGTTGCGGTGGTTGTCGCTGCCGCCGATGACGGGCATGCGGCGTCCGGCCGAAAGCTGCTGCTGCCAGAAGCCCAACGCCTGGATGTTGTGCATCGTGAAGGGGCCGTTCCAGACCTCGAGAAGGTCGACCTCGACGGAAGGGTCCAGGCCGAACTTCCATTCGCAGCCGCCATAGAAGGGGTGGTTGATGGAGGCGAGGGCTCCGTTCGCGCGACCTTCCCGGACCCTGTCGAGGACCTCGTCGCGGCCGTTCGCGAAGAAGGTGCGGACCGGCCGGGCGACGCCGAGCAGGTTGCAGTGGCCGTCGTAGTAGGTGAGCTCGACGCCGGGAAGCACGAGGAGCGATTCGTCGGAGACGAGCCGTGCGTTCGAGGTCATCGAATTGTGGTCGGTGATGAACACATAGTCCAGACGGTCCTGACGGGCGCGGGCGGTCACCTCCTCGACGGAGTACCAGCCGTCGGAGTGGTTGGTGTGCACGTGGGTGTCGCCTTTGAGAAGAACGGGGTGCCGGGCTTCCTGCTCGATGTCGAGCATCACGGGGCAGCCGTCGGGCTCGACGAGGTAGGCCCCGAGGAGGACGTACCAGGTTCCGGGGACGAGGGAAGCGGGTCGGTACCCGTCGGTCGCGTAGTTCTCGTGGACGACGATTTCGGACCGATCGGACCCGGAGGCACCGACGAGGACATGGTCGGCGTCTTCGAGAGCGAAGTCCACGATGTTGACCTCGCGACGGAAGGTCCGGGTCGGGTCGGAGACGTCCTCGCGGTGACGCGGGAAGGCGTAGCGAAGGGTCAGGCGCGAGGTGCCGGGGAGGAGCTCGAAGGGGATGCGCAGGTAGGTCCGCTCGACGGAAGGCGCGAGGGTCAGGTCGATGTGAAGGCGGCGCGAAGGCTGGCTCATGTTTCGACCTCCGATGCGCGGCCCGGCAGGGCGAAGGCGAGGAATCGGGCCAGCTGCCGGTTCCAGAAGAACCAGTCGTGGAAGCCCGGCTCTTCATGATAGGAGACATCGACACCGGCTTCGCGCGCCCAGCCGACGAACTGCTGGGAAAACGGGTAGAGTTCGTCCTGCAGGCCGCAGGTCACGAGAATCCGGGGAAGACGGCTCGGATCGGCCTCCCGCAACCAGACCTTCGGGTCGAAGTCGCTACCCGGTAGCTTGTCGAGGTCGCCGAAGAGCAGGGAGAACTCGGCGCGGCGGGCATCGTCCGGGTTGTATCGGACGATGTCCATGGAAAGGGCTCCGGAGAAGCTGGCCGCGGCGGCGAAGGCTTCGGGACAAAGCAGTGCCGCCTTCATCGCGCCGTATCCGCCCATGGAGGAGCCGGCGATGAAGGTGCGGTCGCGGTCGAGGGTGAGGCGGAACGTATTCCTGAGCCAGGCGGGCAGTTCCTTGGTCAGATAGCGGAACCAGGCCTGGCCGGTGGGCAGGTCGGAGTAGAAGCTGCGGCCGCCGGACGGAGCGACCACGACGAGTCCCAGCCGCTCGGCGTACGCCTCGATCTGCGTGTTGCGAAGCCAGGCGCCGGCGTCCTCGCTGAGCCCGTGCAACAGGAACAGGACCGGAAGTTCGGACAAAGGGCGGACCCAGCGGGCGGGGTCGGGGAGGACGAGGTTCAGCGGCAGGGTCTGCTGGACGGCGGCGGAGACGTGGTCAATGCGGATCAGCGCCATTCGGTTCGCCTCCTTGGGACCCGGTCGTTTCGGGTACCGTCGGAACCCGTGAGGACGTCGGGAAATGGATGAAGAAGGAGAAGGCGAGCGAGAGGACCATCATGCAGACGGGAAAGACGGTCATGAGGAACCGCGCGGCCTGGTGCGGCTGGGTTCCCGGGACGTCCCCGCTTTCGAAGCCGAACAGCTTGAGGATCAGGAGGAACGCGAGGCTCGTGAAGAGCCCGTTGAGCCTGTTCATGAACCCCAGGGCGTTGGAGATGATGCCCTCGCGGCGGACGTGGTACTTCGCGGTATCCTCGTCCATGATGCGGGCGCCGATCAGGTCCATGGTCGTGATGACGCCGGCGAATCCGAAGCCGACGAGCAGGCTTCCGAGGATGGCGGATATCAGGGAATCGGCGAAGTAGAGGGGGACGAAGGCCACGAGAAGCGCGGCGAGGGAGGCACGCCAGACCGGCATCAGCGTGAAACGGCGGATGAAGAAGGCCCAGAGCGGGACGCAGCCGATGGCGAAGAAGAGGACCGTGGCGAAGAGGATCGTGGATTGGCCATCGGGCAGCTTCAGCGTGTACTTGACGAAGAAGGGGAGCGCGACCAGCACGAGCGACATGGCGGCGCTGTAGAAGGCGTTGGTGAAGCCGGCCACCCAGAATTTCGAGTTGGAGAGGATCTGCGCGACGCTCTTGAAAAGACCGGGTTTCATCTCTCTCGATACATCCGCGGTCTCGTGGGTGGTGAGGGACATATACAGGATCACGGCGCCGCCGAGGAGGCCGTAGACGACCGAGGTCATCCCGTAGCCGAGTTGCTTCGTGACGAGCGGGGTGAGGGCGATGCTGATGACCATGGCCACCAGTTGGAAGGCCTGACGCATCGCGTTGGTCTTCGCGCGGCTCACATCGTCGGGGAAGAGCTCGGGGAACAGCGCGCCGTAGTTGGCGTTGATGACCGAATCGAGCGTGCCGGTCAGGATGTAGAAGAGCATGCAGAAGGCCATGAGCCCATTGCCTGCGATTCCGGCAGGTGGGTTGAAGAAGCCGATCAGGCCGAGGACCAGCAGCGGCGTGCCGATCACGAGCCAGGGGCGGCGCCGGCCCCAACGGCTGCGCGTGCGGTCGGAAAGGAAGCCGTACACGAGATTGTCCGCGGCATCGATGAACGTGTAGATGAAGAGGATCATGGCGAATTCGCCGGTCTTGAGGCCGAGGCTGTCGACATAGAAGAAGGCGGCGTAGGTCTTGAGCATGTTGATGGGAATCGAGGTGCCGAACATTCCGATGGCATAGTTGAAGGCCTTGTTCCGGACCTTTTCCATGGGTCACCTCCTGAAGCGCCAAAGGGGCGTCTTCAGCCCATCATATCACTTCCGGGTCAGCTCGATGCGCCTGTCGCGAGGGTGTTTCTGCTTGACTCGGATCCCTACGATCAAGGCGGCCAGGAAGCCGAGGCCGGCGCCCAGGATGAGGATGGCGACGTAGAGGACGGGAGGGGGTTCCGTATAGGTAAAGCCCGGAAGGTCGGTCGGTTCCGCGGTGGGAGACGCTGCGCCCGGATCCTGGGTCGGCGTCGGCGACGACACGGCACCCGGCGTCAGGGAAGCGGCATCATGGGCGGCGGCGCGCTTGACGATGAGCGTGTAGGAGGTCTTGGTCGTCCCGTCCTCGGCGGTGCAGACGACCGTCACGACATTGTCCTGTCCGGCGGCGAGAACGGATTCTCCGACGGCTTCGAAGGACGCCCGCGGGTCCGTGGGGACGGCTTCGACCGTGATGCCTTCCACCTCGTAGGGAAGCCAGACGAGATAGGTCTTGTCCGTGTCGTTGAAAGGAGGGGAGAGAAGGAAACCGGCTACCGTCAGGTCGGACAGGGTGGAGACGGTTCCCGGAACATAGTTGGGGTCGTTGGCACGGGTCACCGAAATGGTGTAGACCCGCTGTGCGCCATTCTCCGCAGTGACCGTGACCGTGACGTCGGTGACGGCGCCGGCGACCAGCGCCTTGCTGCCGATGGTCACTCTGGCCTTGGCGTCCGCAGCCTTGGCGGTGAGCGCCAGGTCGGCCACAGCGAAGGCGACGGAAGCCGAATAGGCTGTGGTGTTGGCATTGAAGGCAGGGGTGATGGCCGCATTCGTGACGGAGAGGGTCGACAGCAGGTTGTTCGCGGAGGCTGGAGCGGCGACTTTGACGGAGTAGGTGGCAGGTGCGGGGCTGAAGTCGTTGGAGCCGTCGCTCGCCGAGAAGCCGGTGGCCGTAACGCGGACGGTTGCGCCGGTGGCGACCGTGCTCCGGACGGCGAAGGTCAGCGTGAAGAGACGTTTGTTGGTGCTGATCGGTGCAGTCAGTTTGGTGTCGCTGATGAGGAACGTCACCCTGCCGGCGGTGGCGCTGTTGATGTCGTCGAACGCCCAACCTGCAAGGACGCTTCCGGAGCTCTGGAACGTCAGCTGGGTCGCGTCATACTGGATCTGGCCCTGAACGGCGCTGAGTCCGGTACCATTCATCATGACCGAGACCGTCAGCGTATTGCCGGCCCGGATCGTCGTCGGGCCCGTCACGCTCGTCGCCAGAGGTGCCGCTGACACTGGATGGCTGGATAGCCCCAGGATCAGGCACAGGAGCAGAACCTGAGCTGTCTTCTTCATTCGCAGAACCTCCGTTGACCATGGAAAGCGGGGTGACTAGGGATAGCGGGGTGACCAGGGATAGCGGGGTGACCAGGGAAAGTGGGGTGACCAGGGTGATTCCCAGCAGGTGCGATTTCAACCTCACGAAGTCGGTCAGCGTGATGCGCGCGTCTCCATTCAGATCGGCCGCAACGGCATACGCGCCAGTGAAAGAAGTCTTGCTGAGAATATGCGATTTCATCTGGACGAAGTCGGTCAGCGTGATGCGGCCGTCGCC
>CAXNDY010000061.1:0-6119 GCA_964201095.1 Saccharofermentanales bacterium | reverse complement strand
CGGGTTCGTCGCCGACGTCGATGCGCGGCCGCTCCTCCTCGTCCAGAGGATACCTGAGGAACTCGGGCGGGAGGTCCAGCGCGGTCTGGACGCGCTCCAGCTCGTCCTCGGTCGGCGAAGAGAGGTTGATCCAGCAGTCGGGAACGATCTCTTCGATCCGTTCAAGCTCGGTCACCGTTTTTCCATTGTTTTCACGAAACCGGGTGATGAAGATCTCCAGCATGGTCGTTCCTCCTTCCTGAGTCGTGCTCCTTCAGGGGGAGGTGCGTCCTTGGTCCGTCGCCGGAAAAAGAACAAAGACCTCCGTCGCATTCCCATGGACGAGGTCTCGGAGCTTGCGCTTCCGATATACCCGTCCTCGTAGAGTTTCGGCACTGTGCGGCGTTGGAATCCATTCCAGCTGCGTTAGACAAGGCCTTAATCCGGCGATGTCTGTTCACCCATTGGCATCTCTCGATGTTTCCGGGTAGCAGCGTATATCTGCACAGGAGCCTCACTTAACAATGGGTGCGAATCCTTCGATTGCATGTCGATTATATGACTTCGGCGAGGCCCCTGTCAATCAAGAACATGCCCACGAAAAAAGCCCCGGAAGGCGCTTCACATGGGCATCTGCACGGGGTCCGGAGAATCATCGGCCCGTGGAGCCGAACCCGCCTCCGCGGTCGGTTCCGATGCTTCGGACGTCGGACACGACGTCGAAGGCCATTCTGGGCGTTTCCGCGAGGACGATCTGGGCGATCCGGTCGCCCTTGCGGACCTGGTAGCGCCCGCATCGTCCACCCTTCGCGTCGAGTCCGAGGACCGGGAGGGCGTCCCCCTCCCCTTCCGCCACCACGGGGCTGGTGTTGGTCATCAGGATTCCGAGTTCGTCGCGGTAGCCGGCGTCGATCGTGCCGGGAGCGTTGGGGATGCGCAGCGGCGTGTGGAGGGATAGCCCGCTTCGAGGACGCACCTGGATCTCGTAGCCTTCCGGAATCGCGAAGCGCAGTCCGGTCGGGACGACGACCGTCGCTCCGGGTTCCAGAAGCACGTCGACGGCGGCGCGTACGTCCATGCCCGCGTCCCCCTTGCGCGAATAGACGGGGGGATCCACCCCTTCGCGGCAGATCTCGATCGGGATGCGTACGTCCATGGGCGCTTCCTCCTTCACTGGGAGCCCCGGGTGAGGCGGGACCCGACGCGGTGGGCGATGGCGGCGGTTTCGGAGCGGATGCGCTCGGCCTCTTCGGGGGTCCGCAGCGTGCGGTGGAGGTCGGTGAGACGCCTCCGCTCGTCGGGTGTCTCGTCGTAGAAGCACAGGCGCAGTCGACGGGCTCCGCTCGCCCGGTAGACGAGGGCTTCGCGGGGGATGGAGAGCAGGCTGCTGTTGAGGATCTGCCCGGAACAGGACTCGGGCAGGCATACGACCGGAAACGAGGCTCCCGTGCGGTCGCTCAGGGAGACCGGGCCGTTGCGGCAGAGCGTGCATCCCGGACGGTTGTGTCCGACGGGACAGAGTTCGTTGTACATGAGCCTCTGGCGGCCGTAGACGACGGGCTCCGCTTCGAGCCCTGCCACGACGGCTGCGCGGCACAGGTCGGCCGTGTGCGGCGGATCGAGTTCGGTGGAGGGAACGGCGACCGTCGACCCGAAGGCGGCGAAGACAGAGACCGCTTCGGCGTTCCAGAGGTTCGCATCCGGACCAGCGACGGGGGAAAGACCCAGCGTGGAAGCGGAAGCCGTGGTCCCGGGATTCCCCGTCACGACGCCTTGTCCGCCGGCTTCGACGACGATCCTCGGGAGTTCGGCCAGGCGTCGGGCGAAGGCGCCTCGGGCGGCCGGCGGGAGAGACGCGAACAGCGCCGCCTCGGGTTCCAGCTCGTGAAGACGGCGGATGCGCGCGAGCCCGGAAGGGGAAAGCCAGGCGATGGCGGGGAGGTAGTAGGCATCCGCTCCGCAGGCGGTGTCCGCGGCGTCCCCGTCGAAGACGTAGGGCTCCACCGCCACGGTCCAGACCCGGGAACCCGAGTCGGGGTCGGAGACGTCCCCGAGAGAGCTCCGCGGGGCGATCGTCGTCCCGGGCGCGGCCTGGGGAATGGCGGTACGTGCGCGGCGGAAGGACGACCGCAAGGCCTCGGCGAGGTCGTCCAGCGCGCGGCGCCGAAGGGCGTTGACCGCCGATACCGGAAGGTTCGGGGTGTCGAGGAGGAGGGTCTCGTCCACACGGAAGGGAGTTCCACCGGCCTTGCCCAACTGTTCGCGCAGCCGCGCCTCGTCGATGGGGGGAACGGAATCGTCGCGGAGGGTTTCCTCGGTGGCGGAAGTCCGGATCCCGGAGGGAACCCCCGATGCCTCCCGATTCCCCAAGGCCTCCATGGAAACCTCGAAGCGCCCATCGGGGGTCTTCGAGAAGGTCGCGCGAACCGCAGTCTTCCGGCAATCGGAGACTTTCGCCTCCCGCTCCGACGCGACGTCGTTCATGCGGTGGACCGGGTCTCCTTCGACCATGGTGCGGAGAACGTCGGGGTGGAATCCCTTGACCGCGAGAATCGTGGGCGACCCCTCCTCCGAAGGGGGCCGCGCGAGGGCGCAGGGAGCGCTGGCCCTTTCCTCGCCCGTCCCCGGGATGCGGACGGACAGGACATCGCCCGGTCCCGGCAGGTCCGGGTTCGAAGACGCGAGGCGGATCTCGAGGACGCCTTGTCCGGGAGAGACGCGGCTCACGGTGCCGAGGAGGATCCCGTGGCTTCCGGCCATCGCGCCCGCGAGCATCGACTTGTCCTTCTCTCCTCGGAGGTAGGCGTCCGTGAAAGCGCCTCCACGGTTGAATGCGAGGAGAAGCCGCCGGGTATCCGACGCCTCCGTTTCCGGGTCCATGTTCATCGCATCGATCCGACGTCGGTAGACCGAGACGACCTGTCCGACATACTCGGCGGACCGCATCCTCCCCTCGATCTTGAACGCGGCGACGCCGGCCGCGGAGAGCTCGGGAAGAAGGCGCAACGCCGATGCGTCCTTCGGGCTGAGGAGGGGGTACGGTTCCGCCTCCGCGCTGGATGCGCCTCCCGTCTCCAGGCGATAGCCGAGGCGGCAGGGCTGGGCGCATTCGCCCCGGTTCCCGCTGCGTCCGCCGATGAGCGAGCTCATGCGGCATTGCCCGGAATAGCACGTGCATAGGGCGCCGTGGACGAACACCTCCGTGTCGGCGCCGCACTCCTTCGCGACTTTCGTGAGCGCGGCGATTTCAACGACGGAGAGTTCGCGAGGCAGGATCACGCGCGTGAACCCGAGCGCACAGGCGGCCCGGATGCCGTTCGCATCGTGGAGCGTCGTCTGGGTGCTGGCGTGGAGCGGCAGGTCGGGCAGAGCCGCGCGGAGACGGCGCGCCAGACCGAAGTCCTGGACGATCACGGCGTCGATGCCGGCTTCGTAGGCTTCGACCGCGAGGTCCACCGCGCCGTCGAGTTCCTCGTCATGAAGCAGCGTGTTCAGCGCAAGGTATGTCCGGACGCTGCGCAGTCGAGCGAAGTCGACGGCTTCGCGGACGCCGGCCGCATCGAAGTTGCCTGCGCGGGACCGGGCGTTGAAGGCACGGGCGCCGAAGTAGACCGCATCGGCGCCGTTGCGGACGGCCGCCTCCAGCGAGGCGCGGTCGCCGGCGGGAGCGAGGAGCTCCGTCCGGAGGCCGGGCGTCAACATTCCTCCGCTTCCCGGGAAGCGGGTTCGACCGGCGGAGAGAATCCGTCCATGAAGGAGGCCTGCACGGCACTTTCGCTTTCCTCGAGACCCGGGACCCTGCGCCTCGCGTCGCGCTCGGACCGTTCGAGGAGGGTCCGGAGGCGCTGCAGTTCGCTTTGGGTCGCTTCCGCCCGTTCCTTGTATCGGAGCATCTCCGTCCGGGCTTCGGCCACCCGACCCTCGGTCTCGGCCAGACGGCCTTCGAGGAGTTCGACCTGCGTTTCGATCCGGAGGCTTTCGTCGATCGAATTCACGAGTCCCAGGACCAGAGCGGCACCCTGGTTGAGCGCCGGGTTGTTCTGGAGGATCCTTCTCACCAGCTGGTCCGCCTGCGACGCGATGCGACGCGCATAGGCCTCGTCGTCGCCCGACAGCAGCGTGTACTGGCTTCCGCCGATCCGGACCTCGATTCGTCTGGACGTGGGCATGTGCATCGCCTCCTGGTGAATGGCGGGACGCTGGCCGCGTCTTCCCGTCTCCCTACGATTATACCTTTCGGAGGGGACACATGGAAAGGGAGCCCCCGTCCTCGAAAGGCGGGAGCTCCCGATGGGAACGCCTATCCGGAAGCCGCGCTCCAGTTCCCCGCGCGTTTCCGGCAAGGCGTTCCATTCCATAAGCTGCCTCTCGGCTCGCGCCTCGAACGCTTATGGGAACGCCTATCCGGAAGCCGCGCTCTATGCGAATCGCTGCTTGAGGGCGGCGAGCTGCTGGGTCATCTCCTTGGGGAGACGGTCGAACTTCGCGAAATGCTCCTCGATGCCCTTGATCTCGTCTTCCCAGACGGCCTTGTCGATGGTGAGGATGGCCTTCAGGTCTTCCTTCGTGAAGCCGTCGAGCCCCGTAAGGTCGATGTCCTCGGCCTTCGGCATGTAGCCGATGGGGGTCTTCACGGCGTCGACCTTGCCGTCGCAGCGGTCCAGGATCCACTTGAGGACGCGGAAGTTCTCGCCGTAGCCCGGCCAGACGAACTTGCCGGCCTCGTCGGTGCGGAACCAGTTGACGTTGAAGATCAGCGGCTGCTTCGTGGTCTTCTTGCCGACGGCCAGCCAATGTGCGAAGTAGTCGCCCATGTTGTAGCCGCAGAACGGCAGCATGGCCATGGGGTCGCGACGCACGACGCCGACGGCGCCGGAAGCGGCCGCGGTCGTCTCGGAAGCCATCGTCGCGCCGACGAAGACGCCGTGTTCCCAGTCGAAGGACTGGTAGACCAGCGGAGCGGCCTTGGCGCGGCGGCCGCCGAACAGCATGGCGCTGATGGGCACGCCTTCGGGGGCTTCCCACCTGGGGGAGATGCAGGGGCACTGGGCTGCCGGCGCGGTGAAGCGGGAGTTGGCGTGGGCGCCCTTCTCGGCGGAGGCGGGGGTCCAGGGATTGCCCTTCCAGTCCGTGCCCTTGGCGGGAGCGGGGATGCCCATGCCTTCCCACCACACGTCGTTGTCCTCGGTCAGGACGACGTTCGTGAAGATGGTGTTGGACTTCGTCGTCAGCAGGGCGTTGGGGTTGGACTTCATGCTGGTGCCGGGAGCGACGCCGAAGAAACCGGCCTCGGGGTTGACGCCCCACAGGCGGCCGTCCTCGCCGATGCGCATCCAGGCGATGTCGTCGCCGACGGTGAAGACCTTGTAGCCCTTGGCATACGCGGGCGGGATCAGCATCGCGAGGTTGGTCTTGCCGCAGGCGCTCGGAAAGGCGCCGGTGACGTACTGGACCTTGCCGTCCGGGGACTCGATGCCCAGGATCAGCATGTGCTCTGCGAGCCAGCCTTCGCGGTGGGCGAGGTGGCTGGCGATGCGCAGCGCGAAGCACTTCTTGCCGAGCAGGACGTTGCCGCCATATCCGGAATTGATCGACCAGATGGCGTTGTCCTCGGGGAAGTGCATGATGTAGCGGTTCTCCTCGTCGATCTGCGCCTTGCCGTGCAGGCCCTTCACGAACTCGGGGGAGTCGCCGAGCTGCTTCATCGCGACATCGCCCATGCGGGTCATGATGCGCATGTTCAGCACGACGTAGATGCTGTCGGTCAACTCGATGCCGACCTTGGAGATCGGGGAGCCGGCAGGACCCATGAGGTACGGAATGACGTACATCGTCCGGCCCTTCATGGAGCCGTCGAACAGCAGGCGCATCTTGGCATAGGCGTCCGCGGGGGCCATCCAGTTGTTGGTGTGGCCGGCGTCCTCCTTCTTCGAGGTGCAGATGAAGGTGCGATGCTCGACGCGGGCGACGTCGTTGACGGCCGTCCTGTGGTAGAGGCATCCGGGAAGCTTCTCGGAATCCAGACGGGAGACCTCGCCGGTCGATACGGACTGGGCTTCGAGCCTTTCCTTTTCCGCCTTGGATCCATCGATCCAGACGATCGCGTCGGGCTTCGTCAACTCCGCCATTTCCTTGACCCA
>CAXNDY010000060.1:0-6164 GCA_964201095.1 Saccharofermentanales bacterium | reverse complement strand
GCCGGTCAGGAGCTGGACGGCCAGCAGGAAGGCCGAGGAGCGGAAAGAAGAGAAGACGCCGAAGGAGTTCCGGATGCGATCCATCATGGAACGCAGCCGGGCATCGTCGTAGGCGCGTCCGCCGACGGTGAAGGAAAGCGCGGCGAGGTGCTGGAGATAGGTATGCTGCCAGGGGTGGTCCGCGCGGATGCGTCGAAGGAGCTCCGCGGTGTCGACGATCCGAGCGGTCAAGGCCTGGTCCATGGGAACCCTCCTACTTGAACGTGTTCTTGATGGCCGTCGAAAGCGACTCGAGGAGGTCATCGGAGGACAATGCGGCGGAAGCCGGAGTCACCGTGGAACCGGAAGTCGGGGCTCCGGTCGGCGATCCGGTCGGCTCGGAGGTCTCGCGCGGGGCGCTGCATCCAGCCGAAAGCCCGGTCGCGACGAGCAGTGCAAGAAGAGCGACGAGAGCGGGGAGCGCGAGAAGGGTGCGGCGCGCAGGGCGCGCGAAAGAAGCTCTCCCCACGGCCTATCCTCCGATTCCGCCGAAGGCGGAGACCACGATGGACAGCCCCGTTTCCTCCTGAAACGTGCCGTCGAGGGCGGGCATCGAGAGGCCGGCTTCATCGACGAAGCTCCAGACCCCGGACCCGGCATCATGCATGACGATCATTTCCAGTTTGCCGAGATCGAAGTTCTTGACGATTCCGACCTCCGGGTCGATCTGGATGTGCCGGGAGAAGCTCCATGTTTCACTGCCGCTGGAATTGCTGTAGCTGTTGATGACGAAACGGAAGGCGTCCGTGCCGTCGCTCCGGGTCGCGATCAGGACCTTGGAGGGGCTCGAGACGGCTCCACCCTCGCTATTGAGGGTGATGTCGCCCATGTACAGGGTGACCGTCTCGCCGGCCGATAGACCTGCCAGCGGGGAACCGGTTGCCGCTTCGGCAGGCAGCTTCACCTGGAAGGTCTGCGCGCCCGTGATGATGATGGATTCGAAGGAGTAGACGATCACTCCGGCATGGGTACCGGCTAGGGAAATGGACATCGTTGCGAGAAGGACTGTGATCGACACGAGTATCCGTTTCATGGCATTTCCTCTCCATATCTCCATGTCAGCGCTAGGACTTCGCTACGATTCCATCATAGATACGATTCGCTAGGAAAGTCAACGTCAGGAGAGTCGACGCAGAACCGCCCGTCTTCGTTCGGCTTGCACATCGAAGGCGCGACGACTACGATGTGTGGATGGATATTCGGGATGATCGAGGGAAGAACGGGATGAGGGATGCGGCTCCGCCGGTCCACATCCTCTGGGACTGGAACGGCACGCTGCTCGACGACCTCTGGCTCGCCGTGCGGTCCGCCAATGTCCTTCTCGCGCGGCGCGGGCTCCCGCTGCTGACCCACGACTCCTACCTCTCGTCCTTCGGATTCCCCGTGCGCGACTACTACGCCACCATCGGGTTCGACTTCGACCGCGAGGGCTTCGACGTGCTGTCCGCCGAGTATGTCGCGGAGTACGAGGCCGCGATCGGCGAGTGCAGCCTCCAGCCCGGCGCCGTCGAGACGATCGACCGGCTGTCCCGGCGCGGCTGCGTCCAGTCCGTGCTCTCCGCCTCGCACCTCGGCTTCCTCGACGAAGCCCTGCGCCGTTTCGGCCTCCGGGACCGATTCCACGACATCGCCGGGCTCGACGACAAGAACGCGCACGGCAAGACGGAGGTCGGCCGTCTCCTCGTCGACCGGCTCGGCGCGGACCCGGCGCGCACCTTCCTCGTCGGCGACACGCTGCACGACTGCGATGTCGCCCGGGCCCTCGGCTGCGGCTGCGTCCTCTTCACGGGAGGGCACCAGAGCCGGGACCGCCTCGCAGGATGCGGCGTGCCGCTGGTCGACCGGCTCGAGGACGTCCTGGAATGGGTCCCCTCGGGTCCCGTTGGAGGATGAGCATGGAAAACACGAGGCAGTGAGTCCGAACGGTGTGGAATCCGTCGGATTGCCCGCCCGGAGCTTCGGGCTTATAATTGATTCGGCTTCTCGCCGCAACGAGTGGAACGCCGCGAACCGACTCTAGAAATCGAGGAGGACTGCATTGGACCCGATCTATTTTCTCCTGATCTTTCCTCTGATTCCCGCCTTCCTTCTGCTGGCGGTGCGAAACGACAAGGTCCGCAGCGCGATCGTGTGGGCTTCTTCCCTGACCGTCGCCGCGGCGTCGATCTGGATGGCCACGGTCTACTTCAGCAGCGATTTCGCCCTGTTCGACTCCAACGAGACCGTCGGAACGACCATGGCGGTCGTATCCGCCCTCTTCGCGCTGGCCGTGGCCATATACGGCATCCGCCGCCGCCGCTGGCTGATCGTCCTGCTCGCACTGGCGCAGGAAGCCGCCGGACTCTGGTTCGAATTCGCTCCGGGCCACCCGCTCGAGGACACGCTCAACCTCTATGCCGACAAGCTGTCCATCACGATGGTCCTGATCGTCGGCGTCGTCGGAAGCCTGATCTGCATCTATTCGCTGGGCTACATGCGGACCTACCACGCCCACCACCCCGACCTCAAGGACCGCCGCCCGGTCTTCTACTTCGTCGTCTTCGTCTTCCTCGCCGCGATGTTCGGCATCGTCCTTTCGAACAACCTCCAGTGGGTGTACTTCTTCTGGGAAGTCACGACGCTCAGCTCCTTCCTCCTGATCGGCTACACCCGCACCGAGGAGGCGAAGAGGAACTCCGAGCGCGCCCTGATGATGAACCTCCTCGGCGGGCTCGCGTTCGTCGGCGCGATCCTCTACACGGGCCTCACGATGCGCAGCATCGACCTGCATCGGATCGTGTCGCTCGGCGTCACCGGATACGACATCGTCATCCCCGTGCTGCTGCTCTCCTTCGCCGGCATGGTCAAGTCCGCGCAGCTGCCCTTCTCCTCGTGGCTTCTCGGCGCCATGGTCGCCCCCACGCCGACCTCCGCGCTGCTGCACTCGTCCACCATGGTCAAGGCCGGCGTATTCCTGCTGCTTCGCCTCGCGCCCGTGCTGTCCGGCAAACCGGCCGGCACGATGGTCCTGCTGGTCGGCGGCGTGACCTTCCTCGTCGGCTCGATCGTGTCCATCACCCACAGCGACGCGAAGAAGGTGCTCGCCTATTCGACGGTGGCGAACCTCGGCCTGATCGTGGCCTGCGCCGGTGTCGGCACCTCCGAGGCCGTCTGGGCCGGCATCCTCCTGATGATCTTCCACGCCGTCGCGAAGTCGCTGATGTTCCTCAGCGTCGGCACCATCGAGCACAACCTCGGAAGCCGCGACATCGAGGACATGCATGGCCTGCTCGTCAAGATGCCCGGCATGGCCGTCCTGATCACCATCGGCATCGCCGGCATGTTCCTGGCCCCCTTCGGCATGCTGATCTCCAAGTGGGCCGCCATGCGCGCCTTCATCGACTCCGGCAACGTCGCGATCGTCCTGCTTCTGGTCTTCGGCAGTTCGGCGACGCTGTTCTTCTGGACCAAGTGGATGGGCAAGATCGTCGCGGTCCTGACGCACATCGAGCCCGTCGGCAAGAACTACACCGCTTCGGAGGTCTTCTCCCTCGGCGTCCTCGCCACGGCGACCTCGCTGATGTGCGTGACCTTCCCCGTCGTGTCGCACTACATGATCGAACCCTACCTGCGCTACGTCTTCGGCCCCGTCGGCACGACCGACCTCATCGGCCAGGGCAACATCCTCGTGATGACCATGATGCTCGCCATGGTGGTCGTGATTCCCGGCGCCCTCTACCTCTTCATGAAGGGGCGCAAGGAGAAGATCGTCCCGTCCTACATGGCGGGCGCCAACACCGACGACAACCGCTTCTTCATCGGCGCCGACCAGGAGCCGAAGCGCATGTTCCTCACGAACTGGTACATGAAGGACTTCTTCAAGCCCGAACTCCTTCTGAAGCTCGGCGGGGTCCTCTGCGTCCTGATGATGGCGACCGTCGTCGCGATGACGCTGGGAGGGCTTCTGGGATGATCCACTTCGATGCGTCCGTCTGGATCCGCCTCGCCTGCTCCGCGCTCTACGTCCTTCTCGCGCCCTTCTTCGGCGGCCTCCTCGCCGGCGTCGACCGCAGGATCACGGCGCGCATGCAGGGAAGGCAGGGCCCACCCGTCCTGCAGCCCTTCTACGACGTCCTCAAGCTGTTCGAGAAGCGTCGCGTCTCGGTCAACAAGCTGCAGAACTTCTTCATCGTGCTCTTCTTCGTCTTCCTCGTCTTCACGGGCGCGCTCTTCTTCGCGGGCGGCGACCTCCTGCTCTTCATCTTCGCCTTCACGCTGGCCGCGCTGTTCTTCATCCTCGCCGCCTACGCCGCCAACTCCCCGTACAGCTCCATCGGCGCCGAGCGCGAACTGCTGCAGATGATGGCCTACGAGCCCATGGTGCTGCTCACCGCCGTCGGATTCTACATGGCCACGGGCAGCTTCAAGGTCGCCGACATCGTCGTCGGCGATGCCCCAGCGGTCCTCCTGATTCCCGCGCTGTTCGTCGGCTTCTGCTACGTTCTGACGTTCAAGTTCCGCAAGTCCCCCTTCGATCTCTCCACCTCGCACCACGGCCACCAGGAGATCGTCAAGGGCATCACCACCGAATTCTCCGGCTCGTCGCTGGCCTTGATCGAGATCGCCCACTGGTATGAAGCCACCTTCCTGATCGGGTTCCTGGCCCTCTTCTTCGTCTGGTCGAACCCGCTCTCCATCCTGCTCGGACTTGCGGCCGCGCTGCTCGTGTACTTCCTCGAGATCCTGGTCGACAACACCTTCGCCCGCGTCAAGTGGCAGCTCGCCATCCAGTCCGCCTGGATCGTCGCGTCGGTACTCGGCTTCCTGAACCTGCTCGCGCTCACCCTGATGAACCGAGGTTGACGAATGCCCTACATGAAACGCTCGCCCTGGCTGATCCACTACGACGGCTCCAGCTGCAACGGCTGCGACATCGAGGTCCTCGCCTGCCTCACGCCGGTCTACGACGTCGAGCGCTTCGGCGTCATCAACACGGGCAATCCCAAACACGCCGACATCTTCCTGCTGACCGGCGCCATCAACGAACAGAACCTCTCCGTGGTGCGGGCCATCCACGACCAGATGCCCGACCCGAAGGTCGTCATCGCGGTCGGCGTCTGCGCCACCTCGGGCGGCATCTTCCGCGAGTGCTACAACATCCTCGGCGGCGTGGACAAGGTGCTGCCCGTCGACGTCTACGTCCCCGGCTGCGCCGCCCGCCCCGAGGCCATCATCGATGGCGTCGTGAAGGCTCTCGCCATCCTCGAGGAGAAGCGCACCGCCATGGCCGCGAAGCGCCGCGCCGACCGTCGGGCCGCCCGCGCGGCATCAGGAAGGAGACCCTGACCTTGGATTCGAAACGCACCCTGGAGGAGATCCTTGGCCCGCAGGTCGTCGAGAGGGCCCACCACATGAAGCGGTTGGGCTATCGCCTCTCCGAGATGCACTGCACGCGGCTCAAGGATGGAACCGAGGTCAACTACGCCTACGACCTCGATGGCGACTATGTGGTCCACCGGACCCGCATCGCCGACGACGCCACGCTGCCCAGCATCACCGGCATCTACCCCTGCGCGTTCCTCTACGAGAACGAGATGCAGGACCTGTTCGGCATCCAGGTCACGGACATGACCGTCGACTACAAGGGACACCTCTACAAGCTGAAGCAGCAGACGCCCTACCGACCTGCCGAGACCGCGGGCGCCGCGGATGCGCCTGCCGGGAAGGGGGACTAGCAAGATGGCGAACCGCACCATCGTCCCCTTCGGCCCCCAGCACCCCGTCCTGCCCGAGCCCATCCACCTCGACCTCGTCCTCGAGGACGAAAGGGTCGTCGAAGCCATCCCGTCCATCGGCTTCATCCACCGCGGCCTCGAGAAGCTCGTGGAGAAGCGCGACTTCATCGACTATGTCTACGTGGCCGAGCGCATCTGCGGCATCTGCAGCTTCATGCACGGCATGGGCTACTGCATGGCCGTCGAGAACACCATGGGCCTCCAGGTGCCGCGCCGCGCCGACTACCTGCGCACGACGCTCGCCGAACTCGCCCGCATCCACAACCACACCATGTGGATGGGCCTCGTCGCCGACGCCTTCGGCTTCGAAAGCCTCTTCATGCACAGCTGGCGGGTGCGCGAGCTCGTCCT
>CAXNDY010000059.1:0-6168 GCA_964201095.1 Saccharofermentanales bacterium | reverse complement strand
TCGAAGCGCGATCAGATACAGTCCGAGCGCCAGCACTCCGAAACCTGCCGAAACGAGATAGAAAGCCGTGAACCCCGAGGTCTGCACCAGGGCCCCGAGGGACACAGCGCCGAGTCCGAAACCGAGATCCGAAGCCGTCATGTAGGTCGCATTCGCCGCCCCCAGACTATCCGGAGGACTCAGGCGGATCACCATCGCGCGCAGGATGGCGCCGATCAATCCTAGACCGACACCGAACAGGAAGGCGGCGACACCGACGACCCATTCGCCGCGCGCGACGGCCAGCAGCACGAAGCTCGCCACGACCAGCAGGAGACTCGGGACGAAGATACGGCCGGGTCCGACCCGGTCGACCATGCGGCCGAGGAAGAGATAGGTGAGGACCATCCCGACGGCGTGCACCGGAAAGAAGAGACCGATGTTCTCGAACCCGCGGCTGGCTCCGTACGTCTGCATGTAGATCATCACGGCGTCCAGCGGGAAGCAGACGAAGAAGGCGACCAGCGAGACCCACAGAGCGGACTTCTCGAAGAAGCGCCCCTTGCGCGGAGCAAGGGGGGGCTCTACGCTCCCGCCGATTCCCTTCCGCTCGTAGTCCATCCAGAAGGCGCCGGCCAGGCAGGCCAGCCCCAGTGCGACCAGAATCACGAACAGCAGGTTGAAATCACGAACCGCGAGAGCGTTCCCGATCACCGGACCGAGCGCGGTGGCGACCGTGCCCGCGATGCCGACGTATCCGATTCCCTCGGCCAGCCGCGTCTTCGGGACGATATCGGCCAGGACTGTGCCTGCGGCCGTCGTGTAGGCGCTGAAGCCTCCTCCGTGGACGAAGCGGAGGAGCACCAGCAAGGGGATCAGCGTGACGAGGGGATACAGCGCCGTCGTGACGACCAGGAACACGGCGCCGAGCGTCAGGACGATCCTGCGGCCGCGCGCGTCCAGGATCATGCCGAAGAGAGGGCGGAGCAGGATGCCCGCCAGCGTGAAGCTACCGGCCAGGATTCCGGCGTCCGCCGCCGTGCCGCCGATGTGCGCCGTGAAGGCGGGAAGTGAAGTCAGCAGCATGTAGTGGGCGAGATAGGCGGCCAGATCGACGACCAGAAGCAGCACGAAGAAGCGGGACCAGATCCGGTCCGTCTTCCCCGGGGAGCGCGGCTCGTCCTTCCCGTTCTCGATCATCCCTCGAACCAGGTGATGGAGGATTCGGGCTCTTCCCGGGCCACGTCAGGTAGCGGGGCTTCCGGAAAGCCGACCTGGCAGGCGTCGAACTCGAATTCACCGGCGGGAAGTCCGAGCAGGCGGCTCAGTTCGATATCGCCCGACAGGTCGGCGAGGGCGGACACCATCTGGAAGCCGAGTCCCAGCGCAGTCGCCTTCAGCCACATGTTCTCGAGGCAATGCGCCAGGGCCTCGGATTCGCGCGCAGGATAGCCGCGGCGCTCGGCGACGATCAGAAGCCAAGGCGCGGTCCATGGGGGAGGCCCGTTCTCCGCGATGCCGCGCATCGCGCCCAGCATGGGAAGCATCCGCGGGTCCTTCGATTCGGAGAGTCCATCCAGTTTGGCCGCAACGGCTTGCCGCACGAGTCCGCGGATCGGCGCGACGACCGCGCTGGAGGCCGAAACTGCGAAGAAGCGTCGAAAGTCCCTCGTGCCCTTGTTCGCGAGACCCGCATAGGGAGCGAGGCGCCCTGCTTCGAGCACCGCCTCGACCATCATTCGGGAAGGCACCTCCGGGGAGAATCGGCGAACCGTCCTCCGGGTGCGGAGAAGGCGGTCGAGAACCTCGTTGTCGATCGTTCGGTCGTTCATGGTTCAGCCCCTTTCGACATGCGATTTGCCGGGAATCGCCTTCGAGAAGACGACCACGGCGATCTGGATGAGCGTGACGGCCGCTGCCGTGTAGTAGACAGCCGCGAATCCACCGGTGGCGGTGCTGACCGCTCCCAGGAGGACGGCCCCGATGCTCAGGCCGATGTCGCTGGCGGCCATGAAGAAGGCATTGGCCTTGCCGCGCTGGCCCGGCGGACACTCCTTGATGAGCGTCGCGGTGTAGAGGGGCTGCGCGACGCCGTTCCCGATGCCATAGGCGACCGCGGCGACGAGCAGGAGCGGCAGGGACGACGCGAGTCCGATCAGCACATAGGAAGCGGTCATGAGCGGCAGGAAGAGCAGGAGCATCGGGCGATACCCATGCCGCTCGCCGAGTCGGCTTCCGAAGAGTCGGACCAGGAGGGTCCCTGCGGCTTGCACGGTGAAGTAGATTCCCCCATTGGGAATGTCGCGGTTGACGATGAGAAGCGGAAGGAACGTCATCAGCGCGCTGAAGGCGAGGAACGCAAGCAGATTGAGCGACGAGGGGACGAGGATGCCCGAGACCAGGGAGAGCTTTTCGCGCAGGACCGGCACGTTCCGTTCGGAATTCCGGACTGCCTCGGCCTTCGCTTCGAAGAGCCCGGCATCGTGCGGAGAACGGAGAAGGAAGGTCAGTCCGAGCGATACCGCCACGATCGTTCCCGTGCCCAACCAGAAGACAGGAAATCCCAGGTCCTTCACGACGGCAAGCCCGGCGCTGGGTCCGATGGCGCTGGCCAGGATCGCGGCCAGGCTGTAGTATCCGAAGCCTTCGGAAAGACGGGTGTGCGGAATGGCGTCCGTCGCCAGGGTGATGCAAGCGGTCGACGTGAAAGCGAAGGCGGCTCCGCGGAGCGCGCTAAAAACGTAGAGCCACGTCAGGTCCTGCACCCAGTTCGTCAGGAAGGTCCCCAAAGCAAGAACGACGATGCCGATGGCGAGTGTGAGCGCCCGCCCCTGCCGGTCGAGCATCCAGCCCACGATGGGGCGGAAGCAAAGGGCCGATAGCGTCGCGACCGTCGCGGTCACGCCGATCTCGACGTTGGTCGCGCCAAGCGTGCGCGCGAAGAGGCCCACCGTGCTCGCCTGCGCGAGGAACACGGCCAGGACGATGCCGTTCAAGGACATCGCCAGTATGAAGTTGCGTCCCCAGATCTTCCCCGTGTCCACGTCCACGACCCTTCACGTCTTCTGAGCCCCAATCCCTCGTCGTCCGCACCGAGTATACCAAGAGAGCGAAAGTCTTTCAAACGATTCATGTAACTTACAGAAATTCTTGTGTTTCATTTTCACGGGGACTACAATGGACATAGTCGGTACGACCCTCGGCAGGATGAGGAGGAGGATTCCATGTTCGACAAGCAGATCATCTGTACCCATGGCTTCAGGAACGTGATATCGGAAACCGGGCATCTCGAGGGCTTCGAGATGAAGATCCGGATCCCCTATTACCGCGGCGTCCCCCTTTCGGTGGTCGACACCATCAAGGTGACCGCCGGCGGCGAGACCTTCACCAACGACCGCATCCGCTTCACCGTCGCCAGTGGCAGCTTCATGATGGACGAGATGTCCACGGTCGCGACCCGGCGCTGGAACTTCGACGAGGATGCCACGCTCAAGATCTACAAGCCCGGCGGGCTGGTCTACTTCGACCAGAAGATCGAGCTGCTCATCGCCATCCGAGCCCCCTACGGCGTGTTCACCGGCCATGACACGAAGGTCCTTTCCCTGGAGCCGGACAAGTACCTCGCCGTGGCGGCGAAGTAGGAAGAGGAGGAGCGGACCATGGCGACGATCAAGCGGGGCGTGTCCCTGTACAGCTACCAGGACGAATACTTCATGCGCAAGATGGACCTCGAGGCCTGCATCAAGGCCGTATCCGACATGGGTGCCACGGGCGTCGAGATCATCCCCGAGCAGATGTGCAACGAATACCCCGACCTCTCCCCTGCCTTCCTGAAGAAATGGTTCGGCTGGATGGAGAAGTACAACGTCACGCCCACCTGCGCAGACGCCTTCTCCGAGGCGCTGCTGTTCAAGAACCGCGTCCTGTCCGACGACGAACTCGTCGACCTCATGGAGCGCGACCTCAAGGTGGCGAGCCAGCTCGGCTGCTTCGTGATCCGCACGCTGTGCACCACCCCGATGCGCGTCATCGAGCGGAGCCTCCCGCTGGCCGCGAAATACAAGGTCAAGATCGGCCTCGAGATCCACGCGCCCCTCGACCTCGGATCCTCCTGGTTCGACCCCTACCAGGACCTGATCGACCGCTGCGGTACCGAGTGGTTCGGCATCATCCCCGACATGGGCGTCTTCGAATCCAGACCCAGTCGGATCAAGGCCGCCCGCGCCGTACGCGACGGCGCCAATGCGGCGATCGTCCAGTACATCAACGATGCCTTCATGGCCAAGTCCCCCTTCGGCACGACCCGCAAGGAGATCGAGAAGATGGGCGCCAACGCCGAAGACCTCAAGTGGCTCGGGATGACCGCCCGCATACTCCACACCGACCCGCAGGTTCTGAAGAAGCACAAGGGCCACATCTTCCACATCCACGCGAAATTCTACGACATGCTGCCCGACTTCACCGACGAGTGCCTCGACTACGAGGGCGTGGTGCAGGTCCTCAAGGAGATCGGCTACGACGGGTTCCTCTCCAGCGAATACGAAGGCAACCGCACCATCGAGGATGCATTCCCGGTCGACAGCGTCGCGCAGGTCTCCCGCCAGCATGTCATGTTCAAGCGGCTGATCGGCGAATAGGAGATATACCATGGACATGCAGGGCAGAGTCGTCCTACTGACCGGGGCCACCGACGGGATCGGACGCGCTGCGGCGCGTCGCTTCCTGTCGGAGGGAGCTTCCGTCGCCATCACCGGCCGGCGGGAGGAGAAGGGTCTCGAGGCGGAGCGCGAACTCGGGGCCGCTTGCGGTGACCCGTCGCGGGTTCGGTTCGTGCGAGGCGACGTCTCGATCGAGGCCGACGCGGTCCGCTTCGTCGCGGAGACCATCGCTCGGTTCGGGCACCTCGACGCGCTGATCAATTGCGCCGCGCTGCAGTTGGGCGGCACCGTGATGGACGCAGGACCGGAGGACTATGCGCGGCTGTTCGCCGTGAACGTCGCCGGCCAGGGCCTGTGCGCGAAAGCGGCGATTCCGTATCTGCTTCGGTCGCCTTGCGCCGCGATCGTCAACATCGCGTCTCTCAATGGCAATGTGGGCACCGGCGGCCGGACGATCTACAACGCCACGAAGTCGGCCGTCATCGAGATGACCCAGTCCATGGCCGTCGACTTCCCGACGATTCGCGTCAATTGCGTCTCCCCCGGATTCACCGCCTCGGACGCCATGATGGCGGGCTTGTCGGGCACCGGCCTGCCGCCGCAGGAAGCCGGCGCGCTGATCAGTCGGGGCGTCGTCATGAAGCGGATGGCCCACGTCGACGAAATCGCGAACGTGGTCCATTTTCTCGCCTCCGACGAGGCGTCGTACATGACCGGCTCGAACGTGCTGGTGGACGGAGGGGCCCTGTGCTGGGGCAATTACGGCGCTGCGCTCGAAGAGGCGCTCCGCCCGGGCTGACGGCTACTTCCCGACCGTCGATTCGCGGATCGTCAACGGATATTCCGGACTTCGCCTTCCACGATGTTGAATCGTCTGAATTCAGGAATCGCACGTGCGAGGCTTTCCTGTTTTGGCGTATCGCTTTTGGATACGGCACACATCGCGATGATGCTGTTCGGGAAGATCGGCTCCCTCAGTCGAGTTTTACGGATGTCGCTGTACTCCGCACAGACAGGTAGCTCGTTCTCCCGGCTCAGATAGTCCACCATGGCCAACAGGTACAAGCTTTCCGGATACCACCGTCGCTGATACAGTTTCCGGACTTCGTCCGATTCCAGCGTGAAGATGATGAAGTCCATGTCGCCCATATCATGGACCCTATGGCAAACGTTGCTCTTGAAGGTTTCAAAACCGCTTCGGTATTCCATGCTGTCCGTCATCAGATCCTCCAGTCGCTGAGGGTCTTTTAGGATGTGCTGCTCGACAAGCTGCAGGAAGCTAGAGGTAGCCGACGGGAATCGAACGGACTCCCTTCTCCAGGAGCATGACGTCCGGATACGAATCGATGATGGCACCCTCCCCGACCTGGAGGTCGCCGGCCGCCGCTATCGGGTCCAGCAGTCGGAAAGCCTGCACCATGCGCTTGTCGGGTCTGGCGGTCATCTTGATCTCGATGGGATGGACTTTTCTGCCGACTTCCATCACCAGGTCGATTTCCCTTTGGTCCGCATCCCGATAGAAATACAGGTT
>CAXNDY010000058.1:0-6270 GCA_964201095.1 Saccharofermentanales bacterium | reverse complement strand
ACGGTTCGGTCGACATTTTTGTATTCGTGACCGATGCGGTTTCGAAGGCCCTTCATGCTTTTCCATGGTATCTCGGGATACTTCTCCTGTAATGACGCATCGACGGACTTTACCAACTCCCCGATCTGACCCAGAGTGAATGCACAAGCGGAAATCGTCTTGCCGTCCTGCATGAACGCGCCGGAATCCATACCCGCAATATAGGCACGAATATCACGAGTATATCGGAGTATCCGCAGAATCAGTTCCCTATCCCTGCTTTTCATACAAGAGAACTCCGTGATTCATGATTTCACTGAAAATCGGCGAGTCTTTCCTGATTTCGCTGATCTCGATCAGGTCGATCCTCTTCGACAGCCGCTCGGAGATGTCCTCGAGAACGCCGCAGAAACGGATATCGAGAAGCTCTCCCTGGCTATCTATGACGATGTCGACATCGCTATCCGGCGTCGCCCTGCCCGTCGAATAGGAACCGAACAGGATGGCGCGATAGACAGGAGCGGATTGAAAAACCGGCGTGAGCCGCCGCTTGATTTCGTTGATATCATATACGCCCTTCATATCGTACCCCCTTCCATTGCCTGCTCAAAGTATAGCATAGGTGGCTTCAATCGTTCCTTCTCCGCGCTCAAACGCCCTTCCCGCCGAGGTCCTTCATCCGACGCAGGAGTTTTCCATGGACGTCCTTGTCGTCGCCCCCTGACGCATCCTCCCCCACCTCCGCGTCCACGCGGAAGTCGGACGGCACCGCCACGAAGTGGGCAATCGCGTTGCGCATCATGGTCGCGTTCTCCGCCTTCAGCACCCAGTCGCGGGTGAAGGCGTCCGGAAGCCGCAGCACCAGCGACGAGCGCTCCACGCGCACCGCCGGCACCGACTTGAGGAACTCCGTCATGTACTCGCCCGTCGACGCAAGGAACGCCACGAACTCCGGCCACTTCTCCGGCAGCTCCTTCAGCGCGAACCGCTTCGCCGCGTACACCTGCCGCGCCTCGACCGGCACCTTCACGTTCGCCGGCGGCGCCAGCTCTTCGAACAGGCTCTTCAGCCCCCACAGCACCAGCGACCGGTCCAGCCGGTGGTCGCCCACGCACGCCGGGCACCCGTCGCGGCACTGGCAGTTCGCCACCAGCTTGAGCGCGCTGCCCACGATGTCCGCGGTGTGGTCGTACGCCTTCTCCGCGAAGCCCAGGCCGCCCACATACAGGTCGAAGACGCACACCGAGTCGACGGGTTCGGGTCCCGTGGCGTCGGTGATGCGGGCCATCCCCACGTCTCCCGTGGTGGTCATCGTGGTCATCAGCACGGCGTTCAGCAGCGCGTACCCGATGGCGTAGAAGTAGTCCTTCCATGTCTCCTGCGGCGTCTCATCCGCACGGTGCGGCTTGGTGCGCCGGTACAGGTCGGCGACCTCCCGCGGCAGGTCGACCCACAGCCCCTCGGTCTCGAAGGTCTTCGACAGCGGCGCGTCCAGCTCCTGATAGCCCAGGTTCTGCCGGTTGTGGAACTGAAGCCGCTTGTAGCCCAGGATCGTGTTCGTCACCCGCACGTCCCCGAAGTGCTGCGCCGTCCGGCCCAGCGGCTGGCCCTTCGCCTCCGCGATGCGCTCCACGGTCGTCGCCTCGTTCGGCACCGTGTAGTAGTTGATGTCCATCGCCCGCGCCTCGGCCGTGCGCCCCACGGGGTCGAAGGCCTCCACCTGGAAGGACATCCCCTCGTGCATGTAGATGGCCCCGGGGTGGATCTCGCGGAAGGCCTGCAGTTCGTCCATCTCCGTGATCAGGGTCCCGTCCTCGCGGCTGCGCAGCTTGAAGCGCGTCTTGTCCATGTTGCGCAGGCTGAAGTCGCCCGCCGGGAACTCCTTGCCGCACCAGACGAACCGCCCGTTCTCCGAGCGCAGCTCCTTCGCGTCCAGCAGCACCGGGACGATCTCCCCGAGGTCGGGGAAGGACGACACGTCGTCGGGCGACAGGGGCAGTTCCGCCGCCGCCGCGCGCACGTGCGCCAGCTGGATGAAGAGATTGGCCGGATCCACCACCGCGTTCTCGACCGTGGACGCGAAGAGCCAGTCCGGGTCGATGGCGATGTACTGGTCGTAGGGCAGATTGTCCAGGATCAGGAACGTCGACGACGTCGCGCCCTTGCGGCCCGCCCGGCCCGACTGCTGCCAGAACGAAGCCCGCGTGCCGGGGAAGCCCGTCAGGATCGTGGCCTCCACGCTGCCGATGTCGATGCCCAGCTCCAGCGCGTTGGTCGACACCAGCCCCCTGAGCTGTCCGGCGACCATCTTGCGCTCGATGTCGCGCCGCTCCTCGGGCAGGTACCCGCCGCGGTAGCCCGCCAGCTTGTCCGACAGGTCGATCCCGCCGGAGCCGTCGCTGCCACCGCCGCCGCCCCCGCCATCCGCCCGCAGCCGGTCCCGCGACTCCTTGAGGACGATCTCGACGGCCTTGCGCGACCGGCAGAACGCGATGAACGTCGTGCCCCCCGCCACCAGCCGTGGAATCAGCGTCGCGGCCTCCTCGATGGGCGGCACGCGGTAGTCCGACGCCACGATGGGCGGCTGCCAGACGTAGTAGTGCTTCTCCGGCGCCGGCGACCCGTCCTGGTCCACCAGCACGAAGCTGCGCCCGCACACGTTGCCTGCGAGCTCGAGTGGGTTGGCAATGGTCGCCGAACTGCAAAGGAAGCGCGGCGCGGAGTGGTAGTAGCGGCAGACGCGCGACAGGCGCTTGAACAGGTTCGCCAGGTGCGACCCGAACGCCCCGCGGTAGGTGTGCAGCTCATCGACCACGACGTACCTGAGGTTCGAGAACACGAAATTGAAGCCGTGCTGGCTGTGGTGCGGCAGGAACGCCGTGCTCAGCATCTCCGGGTTCGTCAGGATGATGTTGGCGCTGTTGCGGATCCGGCTGCGCTCGGGGACCGGCGTGTCGCCGTCGTAGACCCCCGCCTGGATCCGGTTCTTGCCGAAGTGGCGCAGGATGGGCTCGAAATTGCGGAACTGGTCCGCCGCCAGCGCCTTGGTCGGGTACACGAACAGCGCCCGCGTCAGGGGGTCCTTCAGGATCTCCTGCAGGATGGGCAGAAGGAAGGCCAGCGTCTTGCCGCTCGCCGTCGAGGTCGTGACCACGACGTTGTTGCCCGCCAGCGCGCGCTCGAACATCTCCGCCTGGTGGCTGTAGAGATGCGAGATGCCGCCCTTCCCCTCCAGGTACTCCCGGATCTCCGGAAGCATGGCTGGTGGGAAATCGCGGTACACCGCCTCCCGACGCGGGCGGACGACCCTGTGGATGATCTCGCTGTCGAATTCGGAGACGTCGATCATGGGAGCTCCTTTGCGAAGGGAGGAGAACGGTGCGGGGAAAGTGCGACTACGGGTCCATTATAACGAAGTTGACGCGACCTCCATATGCCCTATACTTGGCTTATCAACGGATTTCAAACGTAAGCGGCGACAGCCGCGAGGAGGCACCATGAAGCGCGCCATCGACACCCCCAATGCCCCGAAGGCCATCGGCCCCTATTCCCAGGCGGTGGAAGCCGGCGGCTTCCTGTTCGTTTCCGGGGCCATCCCCATCGATCCCGCCACCGGAAATCTCGTCGACGGCGGCATCGAAGCGCAGGCCCGGCGCGTGCTGGACAATCTCGGCGCGATCCTCGCCGCAGCCGGCTATTCCTATTCGGATGTCGTCAAGACGACGGTCTTCCTGAAGGACCTTTCGCACTTCACCGTCCTGAACGGTATCTATGGAAGCGTCTTCACCGGTCCCGTGCTTCCCGCCCGCGCCACGATCCAGGTCGGCGCGCTGCCCAAGGACTCGCTGGTCGAAATCGAAGCGGTCGCCTGCCACGCAGGTTGACCGAAGCGTACCGGGTACATAATCGGAACGGACTTCAGATCGTGGAATTCGTCCGTTCCGGAATCGTACCCGGTACCTCAACAACGAACCCCGCGACGCTCCAGGGCAGGAGGCTGCAGCGCACGACGCGCCCTTCCTCTACCGCGACCGAAGCGACTGACGCGCCCGTCGCACGTGACGCACCAGACGCACCCGCATCCTTCACCGGCTTCTCGTTCAGGTCGACGGCGACGACGGAGCGCACCGGGCGGTCGAACCGGACCCGCGCCTCGCCCGCCCGGCCGTCGGTCTCGTGCAACCGCACCAGCAACGTCCGGCCGCTCGGGTCGTCCTCGGGGAGCTTGACGGCCGTGACGACGGCGCTGCCCGACTCCAGCGCGAGAAACGAGCTCTCGGCGGGCAGCGCGCCGGCGTGGACCGTGCCCGACTGGTAGACCAGCGGGTGGCAGAAGTCCGAGGCGGCCGCCAGCAGCGTGCGGCGGTCGTCCGGAGCCGGCACGACGGCCACGGCGAACCGGAACCGGTGCTCGCCGAACTCGGGGGTCGGGTCCGGGTCGTAGGAGGAGCGGATCAACGTCAGGGAGATCGAGTCGTCGGTTCCCCGGAAGCCGTACTTCGTCGCCGCGACGAGTGCCAGCGCCGGCGCGCCGGGCTCCACGGGAAGCGACATGCCGAAGGAACTCGCGGGAACATCCAGGTCGAGTGGCTCGCGGTCGACCGTCCCGAACGGGATGTCGTACCGGTAGCCCTTGCAGGGGGCGGCCGACGGCAGCGTGAAGTTCAGCTGCGGCATCGACGTGCCCGGTACCGCCGTCTCGCGGAAGTCGCACACGGCCGCGTACTCGAGCCGGTCCGACCCTGCCGCGAGCGACACCTCGACCGTCAGCTTCGAGCCGCGGAACGGCATGGTGTACGTGAAGGAACTGCGCAGCGCGTCCGGACCGCCCCGCACGGGCGTCAGGCGCACGTCGTCGACCAGCGGCGCCACGTTCATGTATCTCCCGACCACCCAGGCCGTCATGCCCTTGGAGTCGTCCTCGTCGATCAGCCGGAATCCCGCGTGGCGGCCCGCCGCCACCAGCTCCCGGCCCGTGTGTTTGTCCCGCAGCGACCGCAGCGCCGCCGTCGCCGGGTCGAACCCGGCCCGGATCCGGCCGTTCTCCAGCACGAAGACATCCGGGCGCTCCACCCGCGGCTCGTCGTGCGGCTTCACGAACCCGGGGTCCGCCTTCTCGCGCAGCACCGCCGTCGTGTATCCGAGCGCGGGCACCCGTGCCTCGATCCGGAGTCGCAGGTACTTGTGTCCCCAGTAGTCGCCCTGACCGAAGAACAGGGTCGAGACGGCCGGTTCCAGCTGGAACGGCAGCGTCTTCCCGGCTGCATCGAGCACCTCGATCCGCGCGGGGTCGCCCGGCCAGTCCCAGATCGTGACGGGGACGGCTTCGCGACGGGCGTGCGTCGAGGGGTTGTGGAAATGCAGGATGCGCAGGCGGCCGCGGCCTCTCTCCGGCTGCGGCACGACGTAGTCCCCCATGCCGTAGCCGACGCCCGCGCCCTCCGAGAACGCCTCTCTCAGCGCCGTCTTCGTGTCCGCGCGCGCCGTCTTCACCGCCGGTAGACCCGCCGTGTCGACCTTCGCGTCGATGCCGCGCAGCGCCTTCACGGTCCCCTGGTCCGCCGCCGCGACGACCTCCTGGAAGCGGCCCATCGCGTACTCGCGCGTCTCGATGGTGCCGGACCCCGGCAGGATGTCGTGGAAATGGTTGAACAGGATCCGTCGCCAGGCCTCCTCGTAAGCCGCGCGCGGGTACGGCACGCCCGCCGACACCGCCGCAGCAGATGCGAACCGCTCCGCGTCGTCCATGCGCGCCTCGCCGATCCGGTTCGCCGCCTTGATGCGCGTCTGCGTCGTGTAGCACCCCGGGAAGATGAAGTTCAGCTCGCGGTCCACGACCGGCAGCGTCGTCGCGATCTCGTCGACCTTGCGGAAGAAGCCGGTGAACGTGCCGAACTTGATCGTCGGGAAGACCGGCCATGCCGCCATGTCCTGCAGCCGCTCGATGTCCCGCCGCGTCGGTCCGCCGCCGTGGTCGCCCACGCCGTACACCTTCAGCACCGTGCTCATCCCGTGCTTCGCGCAGAACGCCGGCACGTGCGCCGCGATCCCGGCATCGATGTTCGCGTTGTACCACAACGGCTCCCGATACACCACGGTCTCCGCGCCCGACGCCGCGCGCCAGCGGTAGAGGTGGTGCCCGTCGTAGCCGCGGCAGTGGTAGTAGTGCTTCACGCCGCCCTTCGTCAGGATCTCCGGCACATTCGCGTTGTGCCCGAACGTGTCGGGCTCGAAGTCCAGGTCCAGCAACTCCGGCGAGAGACCGAACAGCCCGCCGAGGTAGCGCTTCGT
>CAXNDY010000057.1:0-6279 GCA_964201095.1 Saccharofermentanales bacterium | reverse complement strand
TCCCACAGGCGCACCGGTGTATTGTGGAAGTCCGGGATGGTCTCGTGCAGGCAATCGACGGGAAAGTCCCCCAGCATGCGCTGGAACTCACCGAACGCCTTTCCGGCCTCATAGAGGTGCCGCACATCTTCGACCTGGTCGATGCAGAGGGACCCTTCGATGAAGACCTGTCCTCGCCAGAAGGTCCCGTCCTCGTGCTGGAAGAAGGGGGCGCCTTCCCGCGTGGGGACGACCGTGACCGCGCTGCGGTCGGGATCCCCTCCGGCGGCGGCGACACGGGTACGGATATGGTCCGACACCGCCACCATGTTCTGCATGAGGCGCACGGGGTGGCGGAACACATGGTGGTTGATGCGTTGCAGGATATAGCGGCGGGAGGTGCCGTCCGCGTTGGCGTACCGGACGGCGTAGGTCTCGTTGATGTGTCCGTTTCCGTAGGGAACCGCGGAGTGGAAGTCGCCTTCGAAGAGGAATCGGTCCGCGATGGGTCGAATGTCGTCCATGGTGGCCTCCGGTCGAGTGGATTCGGCAGGGCTGCACATGCATGAACGTGCCGTGGGACCCGTCGAAAACCATGATATCAGAAACCGGATCCGTACGCCTATAGCGTCAGCATCCGGTGCCGGTAGGCGTTGATGACGGTCGTCGTGCCGTAGACCTGCGTGCAGGACTTGTTCGCACCGTAGTTCAGATGCTGGTGGCCATGGATGAAGTACCGTGGGTGATACCGGTCCATCAAGTCGCGGAAGGCCGTGAATCCGGTATGGCAGGGGTCGTTCGCGTCCCCGACGCCCTGGGCGGGCGCGTGCGATACGAGGATGTCGAAGCCCCGGTGGCGGAACAGCGGCCAGCGCAGACGAGCGACCCGACGCTTCATCTCCTTCTGCGTGTACTGGTTCGGACCATTGTTGTAGAAGTGGCTTCCCCCGAGTCCCAGGATCCGCAGCCCCTTGACGGTGACGAGTCGTCCGTCGATGTTCTCGCAGCCCTCCGGCGGCAGTTTCTCATAGCAGCCGTCGTGGTTGCCCGGCACATAGAGAAGCGGCGCGTGGATCAGCGTCACGAGGAAGCTGAGGTAATCCGGCTTCAGGTCCCCGCAGGAGATCACGAGGTCCACATCGCGATAGCGGTCCGGTTCGAAATTGTCCCAGAGGTAGGGGTCCTCCACGTCCGAGACCAGCAGGATCTTCATCTGCGGATACCTCTTCCTGTGCGCCCGTTCACCGGGTGACGTCCTCGGCCTGCTCCTGTTCCATGACCGGCGCTTCCGTGCGGATGCCCTCGACGAACCAGTCCATGCGCGAGATCGTCTCGAAGCCGGGCGTCTCCCCCGCGGCGATGCGGATGTTCCCTTCGTTGTCCGACACCGGCCCCGTGAACGGGTGGAGTCGACCTTCCACGAGCAAGGAACGCATCCAATGGACCAGTCTCCGGGTCGGGTCGGGGACGCGGGTCTCGTCGAGCACCAGATCCACGAGGCCGGAGCCGATTCCCCACCAGAAGGCCGTGGACGAACTTCGGACGAGGAATCGGTCGTAGGGGGTCGCCGGTCCCTGGTCCATCAGGTCCTTCAGGATTCTCTCATAGAATACGCCCCAATTCCACCGCGGCGCGGCAAGACTCTGCAGTTCGGTCCCCGAGGGTTCCGATTCCGAAAGCCACTTTCCGGCCACCAGCCCCCGGCCACTCAGGTTGTACTGCCGGGAAATCGGATCCGCGCCCGCCGCCAGCAGTCTACGCTCCTCGTCCAGCATTCCGGAGCGGGCATGCGACTCCCAGTCGCGGGTCCACTCGACGAGCACCTCCACGGAAGGATTGACCATCCGTGCCCCGAGGGTGAAAGCGTTGAGACCGCTCACGACATCCGGCACCGGCCAGGTGGCGACGCACCCCAGACGTCCGGTGCGGGAGAGACTTCCGGCGACCATGCCGAGCAGGAAGCGCGCCTCGAACATGCGTCCGAAATAGGTCTCCACGTGCTTGTACGGGTGGGCTTCCGAACAGCAGAAGAACCGCACCTCCGGCAGGTCGAGCGAAGCGCGCAGCGTCGGGGCGAGCATGGCCGGCGTGGTCGCGAAGATCGCGTCGAACCCGTGGCAGGCGAACTCCAGAATCGCTTCGGCCGCACCGGGTCCTTCCGGGACATCGTACAGACAGGTCGTCTCGATGCGGGACCCAAGAGCGGCGACGGCCTGAAGACGTCCGTCCTCGTGCGCCCGTGTCCAGAGGGAGCTGTCCGGCGTCCGGGCATAGAGGAATCCGACCCGGAGGGGGCGTGGCGAACCGAGGAGACTTCCGAGGAAACCTCCACTCGAAGGAGGGGCCTTCTTCTCCGGTTCGACCGACACGCATTCGGTGTCGGCCGTGCGCCGCGTCAGGAGTTCCTCACCCAGCTGACGCAGCCGACCCGCGACGGTCTCCTCGTCGTCCAGCTCCGGCATGCCGAAGAGACGGAGATAGGCGAGCAGGATGTCGCCCGAGGAATAGAGGGGGTCGATGCCCGCAGACGAGTGCAGTACGCGGCGGAACGCCTCGAACTCGGCCGCCTCGAAGTGGCGGAAGCCCTCCGCGGAAGCGTCCTTGAGATTCGCCGACAGCAGGTCGTAGAGTTCGTTGTAACGTCCCGGCGTCGTCAACTGGACGGAATACATCCCCGTGCGACGGTGGAACTCCATGAAATCGTAGTACAGGACGACCTCCGGGTCCGAGGCGTCGTATTCCGGGACGAAGCGCACGATCTCTGCGCGGACACTGTGGACGTGGTAGTACTTGAGCACGCTGACGCGCTTGTTGCCCTCTTCGGCATAGAACCTTCCCAGATATTCGACCAGTTTCACGGGTTGGTGGAACCCTTCCGCCATGTGCGCTTCGCAGAGGTGGACCCACTTGCTGGCGAACTCCGACCGGGGCTCCGTCAAGGGCAGGAAGGCTGGTGAAAACCCTATGGCGCGCGCCTCCGAGACCGTCCCGGCGACCATCCGGGCAGGTACGTCGCGGACCGGGAAGGAGACCCGGGAGGCGATGGTCTTGCCTTCGATGAGTGCCTCCAGCGTGCGGAGTCTGCCGGTCCCCCCTCGGGCGAGGTCCTGGGAGCGGTCCCTCTTGCCCTTCTTCAGTGCATCCGCGTATTGTCCCCATGAATCGAAGGGAATCGAACCTGTCGCCATCAGGACTCCAATCCGGCCAGGAAGGTCTTCATGGCCTCCACGACAGCCTCACGCTGGACTTCCTTCGTGATGGATGCGGTTCCATCGCCCTTCTGAAGCCCATAGTCCCCGAAACCGGCGTGGTTCCCGCCGGGAAGGACCGTCGTCACGGCACCGGAGGGGATGTTTCCGCTCGCGGCCGCGACGGCCTTCAGGTCCAGAACCTTGTCTTCGGAGCCATACATCACCGTCGCGGCGATGCCGGCCGGCTTCAGGTCCTGGTCCGCGTAGGCCGCCCAGAATGCGACGCCGACGACCCGGTCCGGTTCCATGAGCGCGAACCGCGCCGCCATGACGCCGCCGAGGGAGTGACCCGCGACCACGTACCGGATCGGGATGGCCTTTCCGGCGGTGACCATCGCAGCCTCCAGGTCGCGGATACCGTCCGTGCCGAGACCGATGCCGAAGACGGCGAGATGGAAGGGCATGCGGACGAGCGCGACCGGGTACCCGGCCTCCGCAAGACTCCGGCACAGCGGCGCATAGGCCTTTTCGTCGACTTTTCCGCCGGGGTAGACGATGAGACCGATCGGCCGTGCTTCGCCTGCAGGGACGAACACGTACCCGGAAGACACCGCGGTCACCGTGACGGTGGAGTCCGAAGTCAGCGCCGCAAGCGCGACCGGCGTGGCGCGGGAATAGTCGGAGACATACGCGAAGAAAACCACTGCGAAGAGAATCAGCACGGCGACGAATACGATCAGCGTGGTCCGCAGGCCGCGCCGTTTGCGCACGGTCTTCACGGGAGGGTTTCCGAGGGATAGGGATGACTCGATCATGGTAGGACCGCCTTTCGGGTCGGAGTCGTGGGATCCTGGACTCCCTGACGCCATTGTCCCACATTCCGGACCCCACGGACGATACCCTCGTGACGGTCCTCGTCCTTTGCGGGTGTAGAATGGGGACGACCCATTCCCTCAAGGAGGACCTTGGATGACCAATCTCTTCGAATCCCGCCGATCCGCAGGCGACTTCGACCCCGCGCGCCCGCTCGACCCGGCCCTGCTCCGCGAAATCGTGCGCCTGGCCTCCTTCGCCCCCTCGGCGATGAACCTGCAGCCCTGGCGTCTGATCGCCGTGCATTCTCCCGAAGCGAAGCAGCGTCTGCACGACGTCGCTCGCCATCAGCCCCGCATCCTGCTGGCCCCCGTCACCCTGATCGTGGTCGGGGAGGCGTACGGTTGGGACGGGACCAACTCCGTCTGGGAGGAACTCGCTGCGCTGCAGGGCGGGGACCGCTCCCGGGTCGAGCGCTCGCTCGCCTCCGCGACGCTGAACTACGGAGCGACCGATGTGACGCGCGCACGATTCGCCGCCAAGAACGCGGCGCTGTTCGGCATGTCGCTCCTGCTCGCGGCGAAGAGCCTCGGCGTGGATTCCCACCCCATGGACGGCATGGACCTCGAAGGCGTCGCCAGGGAGTTCGGTCTTTCCGAGAGGGAGCACCCCATCCTGCTCGTCGCCCTCGGCTACCGCGACGAATCGAAGCCGATCCCGCAGCGCCGGCGTCGACGCACCTACGACGAGATCGTCGAGGAGGTCTGAGCGGAGGTCCGCCGCGCACCCGCGGTCCGTCGCGCTTCCGCTATTCCACGGTCAGTTTGTACTCCGTGGGGACATGGCCCTGGTACGTCTTGCCCGATGCCGCGTCGGTGCCCATGCGCACGGCGCCGGCGATCGAGATGCGGTAGGTGTCTGCGGGCATCTCCTTCGTGTCGATGCTGGCGAAGAAGCGGCCGTTCAGTCCGCTGTTGGCCGGGAACACGTAGGCGCGCGTACGGCTGCGGAAGATGACCAGTGCCTTGCCGAGAAGGTAGGTCCTGTCGTCGTAGGTCAGGCTCCCGTCCACGACCAGCCGTCCATTTTCGTTCACGAGGCGGCGGAACGAGACGCCGATCCGGCCGAAGAAGATCGGAGGGACCTTCGTGGCGGTGCTGGCATGGATCAGATAGCTCTCCCCCGCCCGTTCGCCGCGGACCGCTCCCAGCGGCGCATCGACGGTCAGGAGGGAGGGTACCGGAAGCCGCAGGACCTGATAGGTCTCCGCGCTGGTCGAATATGGATTCCCACGGGAAGCGACCTCGAAGACGACCTGACCGGAGGGGGCCACCTCGACGATCCGCGAGTCGGTCTCGATCGTCCCCAGCACGCCGCCGATGATGCGGTCGACGGGCTTGCCTTCGACGCGCAACTGACCACCGAAGTCGATCAGGATGTTGCCCGTGGTCGGCAGGTAGTCGGCATCGCCGAGGAACGTCGCATATCCGTCCGACCCGCGCTCCTTCCCATATTCCCGGATCTGCTCGATCGTCCGGTCCGAAAGCCGGATCCGATAGACGACGCCGCGGCTGTAGTTGTTCTCGGCCAGGACGGCGCCGGCTTCGGTGAAGCTGCGGTTCTGCCCGTTGTCCAGCATCAGCAGGTCGATCGTTCCGGGGTCGTGGTCCGCATCGGGCAGGATCTCGACGCCGTGCTGTCCCCAGGACCACTCGAAATCGGTCCCGACCGGGGTCAGCAGGTATTTCGCAAGCGATGCCGAACTCCCGTCGTACCCGTCGTGGGGTCCGAGAATCCACTGGATCTCGCCGGTCGCGGCGTCGATGGATACCACCTGGCTCTGGATGGGGGAGGAGACGACGATGGCGTCGTGCTCGGCGTCGTAGAGCACCGAGTTCATGTGCATCCAGTCGACGTTCAGGGCGTGGAGGACCCCCGGGTCGAAGTGGTTGAACGGGGCGCGCGTCTCGTCGAGGATCCTGCGGAAGTCGTATTCCTTCACGACCGCTCCGGTCGTCCGGTCGACCACCACCGCGACATCCTCGCGCGTGCCCGCCGTGAACAGGTCGCGGGCGTTCGAAGCCGCCAGGATGTTCCCGTTGGGCATCTCGTACAGGCTGTGGTGGATGGCGTTGGGGACCTCGTACTCGTGATGGACCTTTCCGAGCCAGTCGAATTCCCACAGGGACGTCATGTTGTAGGGAATCTGCCGGTACTCGTCGCCGGTCGACATCATGTGGCCGTTGCGCAGCAGGAGCATGGTGGTGCCATGGCCCATCCTCACGTTCGACAGGTA
>CAXNDY010000056.1:0-6339 GCA_964201095.1 Saccharofermentanales bacterium | reverse complement strand
AACGCTTCGGTCCAAGTGCCCGAGACGCCGTAGGCTCGGGCGACCTCCGCGGGAATCGACGTCCGGAACGCAGCCTCCGCCGCGGGCGTGCGATCGCGGCTGCAGCCGAGGATGCCGAGTTCGTTCTCGATCTGGACGGAGATCACCGTCTCCCCTTCCGGGTCGATCTCCCGGATGCGGCGCATCAGGCGGCGGAATGCGTCCGCGTCGGCCTGCACGGCGGCGTCGCAGAACGGCGACACGGAAGGGAGCGTCGTGTCGGCCTTGTGGAACACGGCGCCTTCGTCGACGCCGTTGGTCGTCATGTAGACGAAGCGCGCCCGGTCGAGTTTCGCCCACGTCGGAATGTACGACGACTCACTGTTCTTCCACAGACCGAACCAGAGGAGCGTCAGGGTCACGCCTTCCCGGCGGGCCTGGGCGACCAGTCCGTCCACGAGCGCGAAGTCGAACGTCCCCTCCTGCGGCTCGACGCACTCCCAATAGACGGGCGCGATGACGTTGTTCAGATGCAGGGGGCGCAGGGACGGCCAGACGACCTTGTCCATGTACTCCAGACTGGACGAGCTGGAATTGTGGATCTCCCCCGAGAGGGCACGGTAGGGCTTCCCTCCGACGAAGAGTTCGGTCTTCTTCCCGGTTCCGACGAGATACGGCAGCGGCATGTCGATTCCTCCTTGGGGTTCGGCTTTCTTCGTAGGAACGCTCGCTAGAAGTACTTCACCAGCGTGTCCAGTACCACTTCGTAGGCGTTCGGGTAGAGGTGGATTCCTTCCACGGTGTACTTCGGGTCCAGATTGCCCTCCCGGTCCCGAAGGCACGTGTTCACGTCGATGTACGTGCAGCCGAGTTCGGAGGCGAGACCTTCGAGGCGGAGGTTGACCGCGTCGATCGACTCGTTCGTCCGCTTCGCGAACATCATGGCCCGCACCTCTTCGGGCAGGAGTCCGCTGTGGACGGGGTAGAAGGACAGGACGCGGATCTTCGTCCGGGGAAGCCTCTCCTGGATGGAGAGGAGGATTCGCCGGTAGACCGCGACCAGGTCATCCTCCCTGTATTCGGGTCGGCCTATGTCGTTGGAGCCGATGTTGAGGAAGATCATGGAGGGCTCGAGGTCGAAGATGCACTCGTCCATCGTCTCCAGCAGGTCGGAGGTCGTGTATCCGCCGACGCCTCGGTTGTAGACGATGTACTTCGGTTCGAATCGGTTCAGCAGTTCGTGGATGGGAAACTGCTCGGCGAGCGAAGACCCCGCGAAGAGGATGGCCCCCTTCACGGCGATAGGGTTGAGCCTCCGGAAGGACTCGAGGCGGATCTTCCTCAGGAAGGCCTCCATGTCCATCGCGGGGTTGCCGGGCACGACCAGCTTTTCATCCTGCGCCATTCCGTCTCTCCTCCGTCGTCGCCGGGTCATTCTACAGACCGGACAGGATCCTCTTCTGCATCGCGATGTGGCGGGCGACCTGCTCCTCGGCGTCGTTGAGATAGAAGGCGTGCCCCTCGTATTCGGTCATCAGGGTCCCCTGGAAGCCCGATTCGACCACCATCCGGAGCAGCCGGTCATAGTCGATCGACGACTCGACCAGATTCTCGTCGATATGGTAGAACTTCCCATGGAAATAGAGGGACTTCGGAAGGACCGCCTTGAACCCGGCGAAATCCGCAGGCCCGAACGTCTGGTGCCCGAACAGCTCACTGACCACGATGTGGTCGGCGTCGCTCCGGAAGCCCAGCGCCTGGACTTCCTGCCAGACCGTCTCCTCGTTCTTCCCGACGTGGCGGTTCGCGATGGTGTATTCGATGACTTCCGCGTGCGCCCCGCGCCGGATATAGTACTCCTTCAAGGTCGGACTCGGCCTCTCGATGAAGATGCCGAAATCGGGCACGAAGCCGAGGTAGGGGGAGCCGATCCTGTCGAACGCGTCCGCCATGGCCTGGAACTTGGGGTCGCTGGGTTTGTAGGGAGCGTGGATCTCGAAGCCGCAGCGGATGTCGTACCGTTCGGCCATCTCGGCCAGCCGCGGCAGGAATTCCAGAGGAAGTCCCGATGCCCGCAGGTACCGCGCGCCGAGCATCCGGGCGGCCCTCAGGTCGTTCAGGGTCTCGCGGAAGATCTCCTCTCCGGTCATGTCGCGACCGGTGACCTTTCCGACGTCGACGCCGCCGCCGTAGGAGAAAGTCGTCATCCCGTACCGCTCGTTCAGCGACAGGAGCTCTCGGACGGTCTCGGGCCGAGGCACCGGATACTGGTCGAAGCTCTGGGCTCCGACGATCTCGTACTCCGAGACGCCGATCCGCTTCAGGAATTCGAACATGTCTGCGAACCCGTATCCGGGACGCTCGTACCAGGCCTGGGTGAAGGAGTAGAGGGAGACGCCGGGACGTATCGACGGATTCATCGTGCCACCTCCACTTTCGGGAGGACGCGCAGGGTCATCCTCTTGCGCCCCGAGCTGTCGATGGTCGCATAGACGCCGGGCGCGAACTGCATGTAGGGGGAGCGGAAGCGCAGGGTCAGCGCGACGTCGTGCTCGCCTTCCTCCACGGGACCCACGAAGCATTCGAGGGTCGCCCGCTCCTTGATCCCCCAGAATTCCGTGTACTGGTCGGCCAACTCGTCGATGGCGAATTCCTTGCCCTTGAGACGGAAGATGATGTTGCCGGACGGAACGGTTTTCCCATCGAGCACGAGCTCGAATTCGGTGATGTTGGAGAGATGCAGCCCACGATAGTAGTTGTACCGGATGTCCAGCAGAAGACTCTGCAGCTTCGCGCCGTGCCGAACCAGTCGCAGGCTGTCGTCGCACAGCACGTGGTCGCCGTATCCGAGGATCATGTACTTGGTCGGCATGTCTTCCCTCCTTCGTGCGAACCGGCCGAAGAAACGGTTGCGCGCTTCTCCGGCCGGCCGGTTCCGCCGTGGCGGGCTCGAGGCTTGCTTGCGGTCGGTTTCGACCTACTTCTTCAGGGCTTCGTCGAAGGCGACGTCCGAAGGGCTGAAGTTGATGCGCTTGGTCATCGCGCAGGCCTCTGTCGCGCCGAAGACGCGCTCCATCGCGCTGTCCTCCCATTCGACCGAAAGCGGACCGTCGTATTTCGCTTCGTTCAGAGCGCGGATGATGCGGTCGAAATCGACGCTGCCGTGCCCCGGCGAGACGAAGTTCCATCCTCGCCGCATGTCGCCGAAGGTCAGGAACGAGCCGAGGATGCCTTCGGTGCCTTCGAGGTTCACGCGGGAGTCCTTGATGTGCACGTGGTAGATCTTGTCGGCGAATTCGCGGATGAAGAGGTGGGGCTGGATGCCCTGCCAGATCAGGTGGCTCGGGTCGAAGTTGATGCCGAGCGTGTCGTTGCCCTTGAAGGTCTCGCGGAACAGCTTCTGCGAGGTGTAGAAGTCGAAGGCGATCTCGGTGGGATGCACCTCGAGCGCGAACTTCACGCCGCAGGCCTTGAACTCGTCCAGGATGGGGGTCCACAGCTCCTTGATCCGGTCGTATCCGGCCTGGATCATGGCGTCGGTCGTCTGCGGAAACGAGTACCAGTACTTCCAGATCGGCGAGCCCATGAAGCCCGTGACGACCTTGCAGCCCATGGCCTTCGCGGCGCGGGCCGTGTACTTCATCTCCTCGATCGCCCAGGCGCGGACCTCTTCCGGCTTGCCCTTGACGGCGTCCGGAGCGAATCCGTCGAGACGGGGATCCCAGTCGTCTCCGACACACTGGCCGGCGAGGTGGGAGCCGAGCGCCCAGCACTGCAGCCCGTGTTTCTTGAGGATGCGCTTGCGCTCCTCGACGTACTTCGCGTCGGTCGCCGCGCGGCGGACGTCCATATGGTCGCCCCAGCAGGCGAGTTCAAGTCCTTCGAAGCCCATCTTTTCCGCGAGCTTGCAGAGGTCCTCGAACGGCAGGTCGGCCCATTGTCCGGTGAAAAGGGTCACAGGTCTCGTCATTTCCTTCACCTCATCCTTTCGTTTCGTTCGGAGATTCCAGATCGTTGAAGAAATCCCGGATCATCCTTATCTCATCATACCCGAGTCGTACCCCACCTTCCATATCGACAGAGGGGGGTCCGTGACGGGGTTTCGCTCAGACCCCCAGCCCTATTCCCTGACCTTCAGCCCCAGGATCTCCCTGGCTTCGTCGGGGGTGGCGACGGTACGGCCGATCTCGGCGACGATGCGTTTGGAGCGCTCGACGAACTCGACGTTGGACTTCGCGAGGACGCCCTTGGCGTAGAAGACGTTGTCCTCCATGCCGACGCGGATGTGGCCGCCGAGGGCGAGCGTGGCGTACAGGATGGGCAGGTGGCCGCTGCCGATGCCGAAGGCGCCCCAGGTGGAGCCGGCGGGGATGAGGCTCTTCAGGAACACGAGGTTCTCGACGGTAGCCGCCATGCCGCCCGCCGCGCCGAGCACGAACTGGAAGTGCAGCGGGGCCGTGAGCACGCCCTTCTTCAGGTAGTACAGGGCGTTGTAGACCATGCCGGCGTCGAAGATCTCGATCTCGGGCTTGACGCCGACCTCGCGCATCGCAGGCCCGAGCTTCTCGAGGAAGCGGGGGTGGTTCTCGAACACGCCGGTGTGCAGCCAGTTCATGCTGCCGCAGTCATAGGAGGCCATCTCGGGCTTCAACTCCTGGAAGGGCTTCATGCGCAGTTCGTCGTCGAATCCGAGCCCGCCCGACGTCGTCGTGTTGAGCACGATCGTGCAGTCGGTCGCGCGGATGTAGCCGAGGGTCTCCTTGAACTTCTCGTAGCTCATGGAGGCCTTGCCCTCGTCGTCGCGCACGTGGATGTGGGCGACGGACGCGCCGGCTTTCCAGCAGGCGTAGACCTCGTCGGCGATCTCGCGGGGCGTGATCGGGACGTTCGGGTTCTCGTTCTTGGACGGCCAGGCGCCGGTGGTGGCGACGGTCAGGATGACTCGGTTGGAGAGGTCGGCCATGGCGTGCACTTCCTTTCGCGCTTTCGCGTTTTCGCGGGGGGATGGACCTCCTCGAAGGGGGCTAGAGCTTCTCGAAGATGACCGCCGTGCCCATTCCGCCGCCGATACACAGCGTGGCGAGGCCGCGGCGCGCCCCGAGGCGCTGCATCCCGTACAGGAGGGTGGTCGCGATGCGGGCGCCGGATGCGCCGATGGGGTGGCCAAGGGCGATCGCGCCGCCGGAGACGTTGGTCTTCGCGGGGTCGAGTCCGAGGTCCTGCATCACGGCCAGCGACTGCACGGCGAAGGCCTCGTTGGCCTCGACGAGGTCGAGGTCGGCGACGGTCAGGCCGGCTTGCGCCAGTGCCTTCTTCGATGCCGGGATGGGGCCGAGGCCCATGACCTTCGGGTCGACGCCGGCCGAGCCGATGCCGATCACGCGTGCCAACGGCTTCACGCCCAGGCGGTCCGCCGCCTCGCGGGACATGACCACGAGCATCGCGGCGCCGTCGTTGAGGCCGGACGCGTTGCCAGCCGTGACCGTGCCGTCCTTCTGGAACGCGGGGCGGAGCTTCGCGAGCGTCTCGGACGTCGTGCCCGCGCGCGGGTACTCGTCGACGGCGAACAGCACGGGCTCGCCTTTCTTCTGCGGAATCGCGACCGGCACGATCTCGTCCGTGAACACGCCGGCGGCCTGCGCCGCTTCGGCGCGCTGCTGGCTCTGCGCCGCGAACGCGTCCTGCGCCTCGCGGGAGATTCCCTTCTCCGCGGCGATGTTCTCCGCCGTGACGCCCATGTGCACGTCGTTGAACGCATCCCACAGACCGTCGGAGATCATGGTGTCGACCAGCTGGTCGTGGCCCATCCTGTAGCCGGTGCGCGCCTTCTTCAGCGCGTACGCGGCGTTGCTCATGCTCTCGGTGCCGCCGGCGAGGACCACGTCGGCCTCCCCGGAACGGATCATCTGCACGGCCAGCGAGATGGCCCGCAGTCCCGAACCGCAGACCATGTTCAGGGTCATGGCGGGAACTTCGACCGGCAGGCCGGCCTTCAGCGCGACCTGTCGCGCCACGTTCTGGCCCTGCGCTGCGGACAGCACGTTGCCGACGATCACCTCGGACACGTCGGACGCCGAGATGCCGGCGCGCTCAAGAGCCGCCTTCGCGGCGAAAGCGCCGAGTTCCGCGGCGGAGAAGCCCGAAAGGGCTCCGCCGAAACTGCCAATTGGGGTGCGGGCCGCGGACGCGACCACCACTTCCTTCATGTCGTTCGTTCTCCTTTTCGTCTTTCGGGGTCTAGTCTTCGTCGGGGCCGAAGCCGCCGTACTTGTATTTGCGGTCGGGGATCGGGTTCATGTCGTCCTCGTCGATCTCCGCGACGCAGCGGGCCATCGAGCCGTCGCCGAGGTACCAGCGCAG
>CAXNDY010000055.1:0-6341 GCA_964201095.1 Saccharofermentanales bacterium | reverse complement strand
CCGATTTCAGAAGTCGAGAAAATCGTCACAAAACCGCGGCACTAGTACCTTGTTACATATAAATCTATAACTAAATCAATCGGACATGGTATACTTGGTCCAGGAGGGAGGGTAGAACCATGCCTGTTATCAGATACAGCGTGAATCTGACCGAATCCGAGCGCAACGAACTGAATGAGCTCATTTCGAAGGGGACGACCACCGCCAAGAAGATCATGCATGCCAATGTGCTGCTGGCAGCCGATGAAAGTGGGGGCAAGCGAAGAAAGGAACAGGAAATCGCGAGACTGTTCCATGTCAACAAGCAGACCGTCCACACCATACGCAAGACATATTCGACACAGGGGCTGGTCGCGGCCGTCGGACGAAAGAGTCGGGAGACTCCGGCGGTGACGCCGAAGATCACCGGCGATGTCGAGGCCAGGATCATCTCAGTCAGTTGCGGTCCACCCCCGAAAGGATCCAGCCGGTGGACAGTCAGGCTTTTGGCGGACAAGGCCGTGGAATTGCGGATCATCGATTCGATTTCCCACGTATCGGTCCACCGGCTTCTAAAAAAAACGAACTGAAGCCGCATCTTCGCAAATGCTGGGTCATCCCGCCATCGCAGAACGCTGCCTTCGTCGCCTGCATGGAGGATGTCCTGGAACTCTACCAACAGCCGTACGATTCGGGAAGTCCCGTCATCTGCATGGACGAAAAGCCCTATCAGCTCCTGGGGGAGAAGAGGAAGGAGATTCCGATGAAGCGGGGCAGGGCAGCGAGGCAGGACGACGAATACATCCGGAACGGAACCTGCTGCATCTTCCTGTTCACTGACGCACTCGGTGGTTGGCGGCACGTGGATGTCCAGGAACACCGGACCCGGATCGACTGGGCACATCAGGTCCGACATCTTCTCGAAGTCGATTATCCAGAATGCAAGAAGATCCGCCTGGTCATGGACAACCTCAACACGCATTCCATCGCGTCGCTGTACGAGGCCTTTCCGCCCGAACTCGCTCGCAGCCTGGCTGTTCGACTGGAGATCCACTATACGCCGAAGCACGGTAGCTGGCTGAACATCGCCGAAATCGAACTGAGCGCGATGACAGCTCAATGTCTCGACCGCAGAATCGATAGCATCACCCCCTTGAAATCCGAGACGTATGCCTGGGAATCGAAGCGGAACTCACGACAGAAGGGTGTGAACTGGCACTTCACCACTGCCGATGCCAGAACGAAACTCAGACGCCTTTATCCACAGATTTTAATGTAACAAGGTACTAGTGCCGCGGTTTTGTGACGATTTTCTCGACCTCTGAAATCGGGCAATCCATGACGTCCGCGACTTCCTGCACGGAACGCCCCTTCTTCAACAGGTTGGGGGCGATTCGCCGGAATTCCTCGGCTTGTCCCTCGGCTTTGCTGACTTCGATGCCCTCGGCCTTGCCTTCTTCGATGCCTTCGGCCTTGCCGACTTCGATGCCCTCTGCTTTGCCTGCCTCGATGCCTTCGGCCTTGCCGACTTCGATGCCTCTGGCGAGGGCCTTCGCCTCGATGCGCTTCGCCTGCTGCTCCTTGTTGTAGCGGTTCATGGCGTCCCAGAGGAGATCCTTCTCCCGCTCGAACGCGCGGATCCGCTCCTTCTCATCCTGGCTGATCTCCCGAAGCCGGTGGACGGCCTGGGCCAGCGCAGGGTCCTTGCGTGCCAGCATGTCCGACACCCCCTTCCGGTCCGCGAACTGGAGGAAGCCCAGCCAGAGCATCAACGGGTCGTCCGTCGAATCAGCGTCCGGCAATACGCACTTCCTCAATTCCACGATACGTACCTCGAGCGCGTCTGTCAATTCTTCTGCAGCCGGGTCCAGCGACCGCATCCGGAATACATGCAGTGCGACGGAGTCGTCCGGAAAATGGATTCCGTCGGTGTAGACGATCGAGACGGCGGGGCGCAGGTTCTTGTAGTCGAATCCCGCAGGTACGTCCATGGTGAAGAGCCGGCAAAGATAGAAGCAGATGCGCCGGGCCTGCGTCTCGAGACCGAGTCCGTGCATCTGCATCTCGATGTTGATGCGGGATCCATCGGCGAGCCTCACCAGCAGGTCGAGACGGATCGTCTTATCGCCGGCTGCGTCGCCGGACAGTTCTCCGTTGCGGATCTGCAGGTCGACGAGCGCTTCGGGCGGAAGCTCGAGGGTAGCGGAGAGAAGCCCGCGCAGGGCCAGACCTTCCTGCCCCCTGTCGTCCGAGCCGAAGATCCGCTTGAACACGTAATCGATGCGAGGGGAGAGCAGTTGCGACCTGTCATGCGGATCGGTCGGGACGCCATCGCCGTAGAACGCCCGCTCGAGGTCTTCCTGAAGCATCTCGTCCGGAAGTGGGTCCACCTGGAGTTTCTCCAGGAGGTCGAGTCCATGAGGTGCGTACATTCGGATCCGCCTTCCCGGCTACGCGTCGGCTGGAAACCCAGAGTGCCGCGCGTGGCCTGCTCCTCAAGAGTACCGAAGCGATGCAGTGGATGGCTCAGGAGAATTCCGACGAATCTCGACAAACGCGGACACCGGACGACAAACCAAGCCGATTTTCGCGAATCGGCAGTCCCGCACATCCACTCCTTCGACCTTCCTGCACAAAAACGGTATCCGGCGTCATGGCTATCCCACCCACTTCAAGGCACACTCGTCCTATGTGCCGCGGACCGCGGACCAGGGAAGGGGAATCTCCATGAATCGAAACATGCTGGTGGGACTCGCAGCCGCTCTGTGCCTCGTGACGCTTGCCTCGTGTGCCGCCCCGACGACCTCGAAGGCGACCGTGCAGATCATCACGCCGGAAGAGGCCAAGTCGCGCCTCGATGCCGATGCAGGCATCGTGCTCGTCGACGTCCGCACGAAGGAAGAATTCGACGCGGGGCACATCGCCAACGCACTCCTGGTCCCGGTCGATACGCTGGCGGCCGAGGCGGCCAAGGTGCTGCCAGACAAGAACGCGACCTACTTCGTCTACTGCCGCAGCGGCAACCGCAGCGCGACGGCGTCGAAGCTGCTCGTCGACATGGGGTACACCCACGTATACGACCTCGGCGGCATCATCGACTGGACCTATGGGATCGTCGTGAGCTAGACACTTCCGAGTCCCGCGGCCGAAGTGGTATGCTTGTCTTCGTGGCGGTGAAGTGAAGCCGCCACCAGATCGCTCCGCTTCCGCTCCCGAAAGGCAGGTGCCCCATGAACCCCTTCGTCTATGAAATCCCGACCAAGGTCTACTTCGGCGAGAACCAGCTCGAGCACCTCGGCCCCGAGCTCGCCCGTTACGGTCAGCGCGTCCTCCTCACCTACGGCGGCGGGTCCATCAAGGCCACCGGCCTCTACGACCGCGTGGTCGCCGAGGTCCGCAGGGCCGGCCTCACCCTTTTCGAAATGTCCGGCATCGAGCCCAACCCGCGCGTCACTTCGGTCCGCAAGGGCGCCGAGATCTGCAAGCGCGAGAAGATCGACGTGCTGCTCGCCGTCGGCGGCGGCTCCACCCTCGACTGCACCAAGTTCATCGGCGCGGCCGCCTTCTACGACGGGGACGCGTGGGACCTCTCCACCGGCGCGGCGCAGATTGCCCAGAGCCTGCCCATCGTCACCGTCCTGACCCTTTCGGCCACCGGGTCCGAGATGGACACGGGCGGCGTCATCACCAACCTCGATACGCAGGAGAAGCTGGGCAATGGCCACCCCGTCATGGTGCCGAAGGTCTCCTTCCTCGACCCGACCAACACCTACACCGTCGACGCCTATCAGACCGCCTGCGGCGCCGCCGACATCCTCTCCCACACCCTCGAGGTCTACTGCAACACCGAGCCAGACCTCGAGCTCCTCGACGGCTTCATGGAGCACCTCATGCGCACCGTCGTCCAGTACGCGCACGTCGCCCAGACCGACCCGACGAACTACGAGGCGCGCGCCAACCTCATGTGGGCCTCCTCCTGGGCCATCAACGGATTCATCGTCGGCGGCAAGCGTCTGGCCTGGAGCTGCCACCCCATGGAACACGAGGTCTCCGCCGTCTACGACATCACCCACGGGCTCGGTCTCGCGATCCTCACGCCCCGCTGGATGGAGTTCTGCCTCGACACGCATACCGCCCCGCGCCTGAAGCGCTTCGCCGTGAACGTCTTCGGCGTCGACCCGTCCCTCGAGGTGTTCGCGGCCGCTCGCCTGGGCATCGCGAAGCTGTCGGAATTCTACTTCCAGACGCTCGGTCTCGCGAGCACCTTCACCGCCCTCGGCATCGACCGCACGCACTTCGCGCACATGGCCAGCAAGTCCTGCGGCGGCGGCGTGCTTCCCGGCTTCCGGCCCCTGGACCAGAAGGCCGTGGAAACCATCTTCGAGATGTGCCTGTAATGAACCGTGCGAGAAGACCCGTCCTCCAGGCTCTCGTCGCGACTCTTGTCGCCCTGAACATCCTGTCCCTCGCGTCCTGCGCCGCGCCGACTCCAACGGTCGCGACCGTCCAGATGATCACACCTCAGGACGCCAAGGCGCGCCTCGATTCCGACGAGTCCATCCTCCTCGTCGATGTGCGTACACAGGCGGAGTTCGACGCCGAACACATCGCAGGAGCGCACGTCGCCCCGGTCGAATACCTCTCGACCACGGTCGCGCAGCTGTTCCCCGACAAGAACGCGACCTACTTCATCTACTGCCGCAGCGGCAACCGCAGCGCCTCGGCCTCGAGGCTGCTCGTGAACCTCGGATACCAGCATGTATACGACCTCGGCGGCATCATCGACTGGCCCTACGAGACCGTCGTCGGCTGATCCTCGCCACGCTCCTCTCCGGACGGTATACTTACAACCGTGCGCAAGGCAGGAAGTCTTCGCCGTCTGGAGGGCTGGCCATGAACCGTCTTTACATGAAGCTCTTCCTCAAGATGCTCCGCCCCTTCATCGACGGCCTGCGACTGCAGCGGATCGAGCGCTTCCGTCGATTGAACGCGCGCGCGCAGCCCGGCGGAAACGTCCTCGTGGGCGACTCGATCACGGAGGGCTTCCCGATCGAGGAGATGTACACGGGCGGGAAGCGCGTCTACAACCGCGGCATCAGCGGAGACTCGACCCTGGACGTCCTCGCCCGCATGTCGGAGAGCGTTTTCGACCTATCTCCCTCACGCGTCTTCCTTCAGATCGGCACCAACGACCTGAACCTCCCGAAGCCGGCAACCTTGGATGAAATCGCGACGCGGATCGACGAGATCTGCCGTCAGATCACCGAGCGGCTTCCCAGCACGGAGGTCGTCCTCATTTCCGTCTATCCCGTCGTCGTGACGGCCGGCACCGGCATCCAACTGGAAATGGTCAGCCCCCGCACGAACGTCATGATCCAGGACCTGAACCGACGCGTCGCGGCTGTCGCAGCGAAGCGCGGTCTTGTGTACATCGACCTGTATTCCCGACTCGTCGATGCGAACGGGCAGCTGAAGCGCGACTATACGACCGAAGGTCTTCACCTGACTCTGGATGGCTACGAAGTCGTACTGAAGGAAATCGAGCCACTGTTCGTGTAGTTGCGGCGGGACAGAATCACAACCGCCCAACAGGAGGAACATCGCATGCAGTCCATTCTCGACGGCAACCTGTTCGGGGTTTTCATCGGCTGTATCATCGCAGCCGGAATCAATGGAGTCGTTGGAATCATCATCGGGCGTGAGAAGGAAGGCACGATCGCAGGCCACTTCTGGACCGCGTTCGTCTTCGGCGTCTGGGGGCTGTGCTATATCGCGGCGAAACGCGACGAGGCTTCGACGGACTACCTGAGCGGCTCCATCCACCTTCTGGAGAACCGTGTCGCGGAACTGGAGGCGCGCCTGGACCAGGTCAGCCCGGATACCAAGGGACGGAAGTACACGAGCGTGAAGTCCAACTCCCGCATGTCGCCCCTGTCGACGGCTTACGCCCAGAACGCCAGTTCCTCCGGCCCCGCCGGCGAAGCCGCGCGGAAGGGCTACCGCAAGATGTGCACGAAATGCAAGCTTTCCTATTCCATGCGCGACGAGGAGTGCACGCAATGCCACGGCTCCCTGGCCGTCGTCAACGACACCATTCTCACGGACGTCTGAACCGGGCGTGCGTCCTCTGGCCTCGAATCGTCGATCAAGACAAGGATTCGCACTTCGAAGGGTATCCGCGCGACCGCTCCGAGGAGTATGATGCACAGGTTCGAGCACGTCGAGCCGGTATCGGCGGAAACCATGGGATGAGGGTGGGCTATGACGAAACAGTTGACTGCCGGGATTCTGGGCGCGGGACAGATGGGCCGGAGGCACGGAACGAACCTACTGAAGCTCGGCGTGCAGGTGGTCGCCGTATG
>CAXNDY010000054.1:0-6474 GCA_964201095.1 Saccharofermentanales bacterium | reverse complement strand
CGACTGGTCGACTCCTACCGGGAAGTGACTCCGGACCTTCTTCGGGACCTGGGCCGAAGCGTCCTCCTGCTCGATGTCGACAGCACCCTCGGACCTCACGGTTCCAGCCGGCCCGAGCCCGAAGTCGTGGAATGGGCGGAGGTTCTGCGAAAGCACGGCATCCGGTGCTTCGTGGTATCCAACGGAGGTCACCGCAGGATGGCGGTGTTCTGCGGGGCGCTCGAGGTCCCCTTCATCGCTCGCGCAGGAAAGCCCTCTCCGGCGGCCGTCCGGAAAGGCCTTTCGATTCTCGGCGCCGCCCCGGAGGACGCAGCCTTCCTGGGGGACCAGCTCTATACGGACATCCGATGCGCGGGGAACGCCGGCGTGTTGTCCATCCTCACCGCACCCGTATCCTGCCACGAACCCTTGAATGTCCGATGCAAGCGCTGGTTCGAGCGCAGGACGCTCCGACGGATTCTCACGCGGGACGAGCAGAGCCATTGGAGTCGCCCGCTGTGACCCCCAGAAGGACAGGAGGAACCGCCATGCCCCGTTTCGGCCCCGCCGGCAATCCCGCGAGCTTCTACGACTCCGGCGCGCACCATTCCTTCGAGATGCCCACCTATCTGCGCGGGCTCGGACTCGATGCCTACGAATACCAGTGCGGACGCGGCGTCTCCATCCTGCGCGACACCGCGGAGCGCATCGCAGCGGAAGCCCTTGCGCACGATGTCGCCATGAGCGTGCATGCACCCTACTTCATCAATCTCGCGTCCGAGGAGCCGGACAAGGTTGAGAACAGCATCGGGTATATCCTGGAGACCCTGGAGGCAGGGCTCTGGCTCGGCGCCACGCGGGTCGTCCTCCATCCCGGCAGCGCGAAGGACGCGACCGGCCGGGCCGCGCCTCTCGAGCGGGCGAAGGAAGTGCTGGCCGAAGCCATCCGCAGGGCCGATGAACATGGATATCTGAAGACCATGACCCTGTGTCCGGAAGTGATGGGGAAGAACAACCAGCTCGGAAGCCTCGAGGAAGTCATCGCGCTGTGCGGCATCGACGAACGTCTGGTGCCGTGCGTGGACTTCGGACATCTGAACGCCCGGATGCAGGGAGGACTCTCCACCGTATCCGATTTCCGCGCGGCCTGCCTTCTCATATCGGATGGGCTGGGACGCGAACGCCTGGCGCGGCTGCATGTCCACTTCAGCCGGATCGAGTTCACGGCGGGAGGCGAAAAACAGCACTGGACCATGGATGACACGCGCTTCGGACCGGATTTCGAACCCTTCGCGGAAGTGTGCGCCGAGATGGATCTACACCCCGTCGTCATCTGCGAGTCGAAGGAAACGCAGGCCATCGACGCGCTCGGCATGCGGAATGCCTATCTGGCGGCATCGGCCGCTTTGCGCTTGCCGTAGGTTCTTCACGGTGGCGTAAACTGCCGTAATCTTCAAGAGCGAGTAATACCTCCAACTGCCACGATGCCGGAAGGCATCGTACGTCGGAGGACTCGCTCTAGAAGCGTCGCGTGACAACTGCCACCTCAAGATCCAACGGCGCGCACGAATCCGTATTCAAAGCTCCCCCGGTCCTGTCGGACCGGCCGCTTTGAGCGCGCCGTAGGATCTTCACGGTGGCGGGTTGCTTCCGAAGACGTTCTCGATTACACTATTGTAGGATTTCAAGCGAAACACACGGATGCGATCCGCTACACAATGGGAGGTACGACGATGGTCAGCGCAGGGGATTTCCGGAACGGTCTGACGTTCGAGATGGACGGGCAGGTCTTCCAGGTGATCGAGTTCCAACACGTCAAACCCGGAAAAGGCGCCGCCTTCGTCCGCGTCAAGTATCGCAACGCCAAGACGGGTTCCGTCGTCGAGCGCACCTTCAACCCGAACGACAAGTTCGAGCGCGCCCAGCTGGATCGTCGCGACATGACCTACCTCTATTCCGATGGAGACCTCTACCACTTCATGGATAGCGCGAACTTCGACCAGATTCCGATCGGAACGGACAAGGTCGGAGATACCCTGAAGTTCGTCAAGGAGAACATGATCTGCAAGGTCCTCTCCTACAAGGGAGATGTCTTCGGCATCGAGCCTCCGATCTTCGTCGAACTCGAGATCACCGATTGCGAACCCGGCGTCAAGGGGGATACCGCCCAGAGCGCGACCAAGGCCGCGATCGTCGAGACCGGCGCCACCGTCCGCGTCCCGCTGTTCGTGAATCAGGGCGAAACCATCCGCATCGACACCCGTACCGGCGAGTATCTGGAGCGGGTCTGACCCGCTCGGGAGAGCGATGGAACAGGAAGGCGAGCGCTTCGAACCAACCAAGGGCGAGCGTACGATGTCCCGTGGCTTCGTTGCGCAGTACGCTGCGGAAGCCGCGATGCAGACCCCGGGAGTCGCCTCCCTGCAGACCGGTGGTCTTGCGGGAATCAAGGAAGCCCTCGGCGTGGAGCATGAAGGCAAGGGCGTCGTGGTCGTCTACCATGATGAGAACGAGGACCTCGTCACCCTCCATATCTATCCCGTGATCTATTTCGGAAGCATCGTTCCAGAAGTCGCCTGGGCTGTCCAGGAACGTGTGAAGGCCGATGTCGAACGTTTCACGGGGCTGTCGGTCGAAGCGGTCCATGTCCATGTCGTCGGAATCCGTTCCAGAGAGGAGCTTCAGCCATGAACCGACTCCTGAAGATCGCGCTGACGACCTATGCCTTCTTCCTGTCCGCGGTTTCGGTCGTCTTCATCCTGATCACCCTGGACCAGGAGATGCTGGCGGGAATCTACATGCTCATGTACACGCAGGTGCTTTCCTCTCCTCCGATCCGGTGGCTCGTGTTCGGCGTCTCCGTGTTCCTCTTCGTCTCGAGTGCAGGTTTCCTGGTCTATGGACTCCAGAGCGACCGCCTTCGCCGAACGCGGATCCGCAGCAACGATGTCGGCGTGATCGACATCGACGTGGACGCCATCGAAAGCATCGCCCTGAACTCCGCGAAGACCGCCCAATGCGGAATCAAGCAGGCGAAGGCCCGCGTCGCCTCGGTCAAGGGCGGCAAGCTCACCATCCGTCTCACGGCGGTCCTCTATTCGGACGTCGAGATCCCCGCCATGATGACCAAGGTCCAGGAACGGATCAAGAAGGACATCGAGCGCTATACGGCGATTCCGGTCGCAGGGGTCTCCGTGAAGGTCAGCCGTGTCGAACCCGTGGCCGCCCGTGTCGAGCGCTGACGAGGAACGCCCCGTGAAGCCTCGGGAGCCCGGTGAGAACCGCTCGGGCTACATCGGTGCGCTGGCCGGCTTCGGCCTCGCCCTCTTGCTGGTGCTCTTCGGATTCCTCAAGACCGTCTTCCTGCTCCTGCTCAGCGCAGCCGGCTTCTATATCGGCCGCCGCTTCTTCTCGAACCGAAAGGAGATCCGCGATCTCCTCGACCGTCTCCTGCCACCCGGCAGATACCGCTAGCAAAGGGGTCCGATGGGAAGAAGAACGACCCGTGAATCCGCGTTCAAGCTGCTGTACCAGATGGAGTTCCAGAAGGGCGACGAAGAGGCCCAGATCGACTCCTATCTCGAAGAGTACGCGGTCGACCCGAAGGAGAAGGATTATTTCCTCGGCGTCGTCCGAGGCGTGACCGCGCACAAGGAAGAGATCGACGCGCTCTTCTCGAAGCATCTGAAGGGATGGTCGCTCAACCGTCTTCCGAGGATCGACCTCGCCATCCTCCGCATCGCCGTCTATGAGATCCTCTTCCTGAAGGAAGTCCCTTTCAGCGTCTCGGTCAACGAGGCCGTCGAGCTGGCGCACAAATACAGCGCCGAAGAATCCCGCGGCTACATCAACGCGGTCCTCGGCAAACTCGAACCTGCCGTCCCCGAACCCGCCGTCACTGAACCTGCCGTCACTGAACCGGGGGAGCCCGGATGAACGCGCCCCTTTCCGTATCCGACCTCAACCGCTATGTGAAGGGGCTTCTGGAGAGCGACGAACTGCTGGCATCCGTCCTCGTCAAGGGCGAACTTTCCGGCTTCAAGTCCTATCCGTCCGGACACCTCTACTTCACGCTGAAGGACGAGGAATCGGCCGTGTCCTGCGTGATGTTCCGAAGCAGTGCCCAGAAACTCGTCTTCAAGCCGACGGATGGTCTGAAGGTCATCCTCGCGGCGCGCGCCTCGGTCTATGAACGGGATGGCAAGTTCCAACTCTACGTTTCGGAAATGAACGCCGAAGGGATCGGCGACCTCTATCTTGCCTTCGAGCAGTTGAAGAAGCGGCTCTCCGACGAAGGTCTCTTCGACCCGTCTAGGAAGAAGCGACTCCCGCTTCTGCCGAAAGCCGTCGGCGTCGTGACTTCTCCCTCCGGTGCCGTCATCCGAGACATCATCCAGGTGATGGGGAGACGTTTCCCGAATTTCCACCTGAAGCTCATTCCCGCGGCGGTGCAGGGTGCCGGTGCCGCAGCCGGGATCGCCGATGGGGTACGCCTCTTCAATGAACGCGGCGATGTCGATGTGATCATCGTGGGAAGGGGAGGGGGTTCGATGGAGGACCTCTGGGCCTTCAACGACGAGACCCTTGCCCGGACCATCGCGGCCTCGCGGATTCCCGTCGTCTCCGCCGTCGGACATGAAACCGACTTCACGATCTGCGACTTCGTTGCGGACCTCCGCGCTCCGACGCCTTCGGCCGCCGCCGAAATCGTGATGCCGCGCAGGACGGATCTCGAGTCCGGAGTCCAAGACCTTCGGAACCGATTGGCCAAGGGTCTCGACCGCCGACTCGAGGTCTCGCGCATGAGGCTGTCCCGCTCTCTGGCGAGTTCGGCCTTCCAGCGCCCGCTCGACGCGGTGGAGAGGCGGAGGATGAGGCTCGACCAGGTTACCCGAGGCATGGCGGCCGCCCTGTCGAAACGCTGTTCCTCCGAACGTGGCCGACATGCCGCGATGGCGGGAAAACTCGATGCGCTCAGCCCCCTGAAGGTGCTCGCGAGGGGATACGGACTCGTGACCGACCCCAGGACCGGTCGCCCGATGACCTCATCGGCCATGGTCCGGGCGGGCGACTTCGTCGATGTTTCCTTGAAGGACGGGATCCTGGACTGTGAGGTCCGTTCGGTCCGTGACCGCTGATGATGAACCGCATGGGACCGCATGGACCGGTCCGGGAGGTCGACGAATGATGGAAATGACGTTCGAAGAGGCGATGAAGGAACTCGAGGGTCTCGTGAAGCGGATGGAGTCCGGCGAGCCTACGCTGGACGAGTCCATCGGGCTTTTCCAGAGAGGCGTCGAGCTCTCGAAGCTATGCGCCGCAAGGCTCGACGAGATCGAGAAGAGGATCGTCCAGCTGGTCGAGGCCAAGGACGGAGGCATCGTCGAACAGCCCTTCACGGAACGGGAGGCCTGATCCATGCCCGACCCGCAGGAGTTCCGCGACGAATACGGTCGTCTGGCCAACTTGACCGAACGCTTTCTGGAGGGCGCCTTCCTGCCCTTGCCGGAGAACCCGTCCCGCGTCGTCTCCGAAGCCGCACGCTACAGCCTTCTGGCTGGCGGCAAGCGGATACGGCCGGTCCTGGCGCTCGCCGTCGGTCAGACGCTGGGATGCCCGCTGACGGCCGTTCTCCCCTTCGCCGGCGCCGTGGAGATGATCCACACCTATTCGCTCATCCACGACGACCTGCCCTGCATGGACGACGACGACCTGAGACGGGGTCGGCCCACCTGCCACAAGGCCTATGGGGAAGCAAATGCCGTGCTTGCCGGCGATGCCCTTCTGAACCTGGCTTTCGAGACCTTGTCGGAGGCCTGCCTCGACGTCGCTTCGGGGCTGTCCGCCCCGCCCGGAGGAATCCCCGGGAGTCTGCGCGCCATGGCGGAGATCGCACGCGCATCGGGCCGATCCGGAATGATCGGGGGGCAGGCCATCGATCTGGCCGCCGAAAACGGCGGGGTCCCCGATGCCTTCCTCGAGATGATGCACCGAATGAAGACGGGCGCACTTCTCCGTGCTCCAGCCGTCGCAGCCGCGTATCTTTCCGGTGCGGACCCCGAGGCGCTCGAAGCGGTCGATCGCTTCTCGACCGCTCTTGGATTGGCTTTCCAGATCAAGGACGACATCCTGGACGTCACGGCCGATGCGGCGAACCTCGGGAAGACGCCCGGCAAGGATGCGGAATCGGGAAAGACCACGTTCGTCACGAGGTACGGCCTCACGGAGGCCTCCGCCCGTCTGTCGTCCGCTTCGGGAGAGGCCGTATCCGCTCTGGACGACCTCGAACGGTCCGGGTTCGATGTCGATTTCCTGAAGGACCTGATCCGTTTCCAACTCGAACGAGGAAAGTAGGCGCAGCAGAATGACCGCAATCCTGGAAAACGCCATCTGTCCGACCGACATCATGAAGCTTCCCCAAGGACGGTTGCCCGAACTGGCGACGGAGATCCGGCGACGCATCATCGACACCGTCTCGACCAATGGCGGTCATCT
>CAXNDY010000053.1:0-6500 GCA_964201095.1 Saccharofermentanales bacterium | reverse complement strand
CGACGCCGCCATCGATGCCGGCGTGGACAAGCTCGTCGCCGTGACCGTCCCCGCCTCCTGGAAGACCGCGAAGGACGCCGCGAAGACCGAGCGCAACGTGCCCGGCTTCATCCGCGACGTAGCCGACGTCATGAGCGCCATGCAGGGCGACTCGCTCCCCGTCAGCGCCTTCACGGGCCGTGAGGACGGAACCTTCCCGCAGGGCACCTCCCAGTACGAGAAGCGCGGTACAGCCGTCGACGTGCCGGAGTGGCAGCCCGAGAACTGCATCCAGTGCAACCAGTGCGCGCTGGTCTGCCCGCACGCCGCGATCCGTCCCTTCCTCGTGGACGCCAAGGAAGCCCAGACCGCGCCTGCCGATTTCGTCACGAAGCCCGGCATGAAGCCCTACGAGCAGTTCGGATTCCGCATCCAGTGCTCGGTCCTCGACTGCTACGGCTGCGGCAGCTGCGCCGACGTGTGCCCCTCCAAGGTCAAGGCGCTTGTCATGAAGCCGCTCGAGACGCAGTTGCACCAGGCCGCCAACTTCGAATTCTCCCAGACCCTTTCCAAGAAGGTCAACCCCGCCAACAAGGAGACCGTGAAGGGCAGCCAGTTCGAGACCCCGCTGTTCGAATTCTCCGGCGCCTGTGCCGGCTGCGGCGAGACCCCCTACGCCAAGCTCGTGACCCAGCTCTTCGGGGACCGGATGGTCATCTCCAACGCCACCGGCTGCTCCTCCATCTGGGGCGGCTCCGCTCCCGCGATGCCCTACCGCCTCAACGAAAAGGGCCAGGGCCCCGCGTGGGCGAACTCCCTGTTCGAGGACAACGCCGAGAACGGTCTCGGCATCCATATCGGCATCCAGCAGGTCCGCGCCCGCCTCGCCGATCTCTGCAGCGAAGCCCTCGCCCTCGATGTCGGCGACGGCGTCAAGGCGGCCCTGAAGGCCTGGCTCGACGGCATCGACGACGGCAAGACCACGCGGGCGACCAGCGAAGCCGCCCTCGCGGCCGTGAAGACCTACGCCGGTTCCGACGCAAAGGCGAAGGCCGTGCTCGGTGAGATCGCCGAGAAGCAGGACTATCTGGTCAAGCGCTCCGTCTGGATCTTCGGCGGCGACGGCTGGGCCTACGACATCGGCTATGGCGGACTCGACCATGTGCTTTCCACGGGTGAGGACGTCAACGTCCTGGTCTTCGACACCGAGGTCTACTCCAACACCGGCGGACAGGCTTCCAAGTCGACCCCGACCGGCGCCATCGCGCAGTTCGCCGCGGCCGGCAAGCCCATCGGCAAGAAGGACCTCGGTATGATGGCCATGAGCTACGGCTACGTCTACGTCGCGCAGATCGCCATGGGCGCGAGCCAGGCCCAGACCATCAAGACCCTCGCCGAGGCCGAGGCCTACAAGGGCCCGTCGCTGGTCATCGCCTACTCTCCCTGCATCAACCACGGCATCAAGGGCGGCATGAGCGTCTCCCAGCAGCAGGAGAAGAAGGCCGTCGAAGCCGGATACTGGCACCTCTACCGCTTCAACCCGGACCTGAAGCTCCAGGGCAAGAACCCCTTCACCCTGGATTCCAAGGACCCGACCGCCTCCTTCCAGGACTTCCTCATGAGCGAAGTCCGCTACAATTCGCTGGTCCGCACCTTCCCCGACCGCGCCGAGCGCCTCTTCAAGAACGCCGAGAATTCCGCGAAGGACCGCCTCAACAGCTACAAGCGTCTCGCCGTCAACCTCGACGCCTGACGCCCGGCTCCCCGTGCTGACCAAGGCGCCCGTCCCCTCCTGGGGGCGGGCGCCTTCGACTCCCTTCCGTACGGACCGAACGGCGGTTTCCGGGAGGGACGGGATTGCCAAAGGCACGGGACCGGAGGATAATCAAGGAACTTTCCTCGGAACACGCGAGACCGATACATCCCTTGGATCCACCTCGGAGGGCCTGGCTGACAGATGCAGATCGATGAAAGCCGCAAGCTCCTGTTCTCCGACACCCTGGTGCCGGACATCTTCATCACCGAGTACCTCCCGACGCTGGACGGCCTCGCCGTCAAGCTCTATCTGTACGCGCTCTTCGCGGCGCGCAACCGGCGCACCCTGTCCGAGGCCGAGATCGCCCGCCGGCTCGGCGTCGACCCGGACGCCGTCCGCGGCGCGACGACCCAGCTGTCCGCGGCTGGTCTCGTCCAGCTCAAGGAACGCGGGTTCGAGCTCGTCGACGTGAAGGAGGCCGAGGTCGCCAAGATCTACCGGCCGCGTACGTCCGTGGACCCCGGCACGACCGCTTCGGCCGATGGCGGTCCATCGGCTGTGCCCGACGGGAAGCGCGTGGCCCGAGAAAAGCTGCTGGGCGATATCGCCAAGACCTTCTTCCAGGGGCTCATGTCGCCATCCTGGTACGGCGAGATCGAGACCTGGTTCGAGCGATACCGCTTCGAGCCGGAGGTGATCTATGCCCTGTTCCAGTATTGCGCCCGCCGGGGCAAACTCGACGGACGCGCCTACATCGCCAAGGTCGCCGAAAGCTGGTCCGGCCGCGGCATCCTCACCTTCGAGGATCTGAGCGCCTACTTCTCCCTGCACGACAAGGTCTCCGGCATCGGCCGCAAGGTGGGGAAGAAGCTGCGCAAGGGGATGACCGAATACGACGAGGAGAAGGTCGCGGTCTGGGTGGAGAAGATGGGCTACGACTTCGACGTGATCGAGCTCGCACTGCGCCGCACGGTCAAGCTCCAGAATCCCAACCTCGACTACGTCGGCCGGATCCTCGAGGAGTGGTTCGCCGCCGGGCTGCGCACCCCGGAGGACGTCGACCGCTATGAGTCCGAGCGCGTCCGCCGCCTGTCCGCGGAGCGCTCGGCCGGGCGCGCGCCGTTCGCGGGCGCCGCGGCTTCGGGACGCCCGCGCAATGCCGGAAACTTCGACCAGCGCGTCTACTCGGACGAATACCTGAGCAGCCTCTACGACGAGGTCCCGCCGGTGGACGGCGCGGCGACCGGCCAAGATGCCGACGCTTTGGCGATCGGCCAAGGTGCCGATGCCGTAGCGATCGGCCAAGGTGCCGACGCCGTAGCGATCGGCCAAGATGCCGACGCCTTAGCGATCGGCCAAGGTGCCGATGCTGTAGCGATCGGCCAAGGTGCCGACGCTGTAATGCCCGGCCAGATGGACATCTTCCACATGGAGACGCGGCAGGGATGAAGAACGGACTGGAGCGCCGGGTCGCCGCCGTCTATGCGGCTCGACGGGAGAAGGCGGAGCGCGACCGCGCCGAGCGCGTCCGCTCCGTCCATGCGACCTACCCCGAACTGGTCGAATACGACCGCGCCGTTTCGGACGCGGGGGCCCGCATGCTGTCCGCAGTCGCCGATCCGGGGCCGTTCGCCGAAGCGCGGGTCGCCGCGATCGCCGAGGAGAAGGCGCACCTCGTCGCACACCGTACGGCATACCTTCTTTCCAAGGGCGTCGAGGCGGACTTCGACCGGCCCCACTGGACCTGCGGAATCTGCCGCGACACGGGACTCGTCGACGAGGACCCGCCGACCGGCAACCATCGGCGTTGTCGATGCCACGACGCGATCCTGATTCCGATGCTGTTCGAACGCGCGAATCTCGGGGTGATCGACGGGATGAGCTTCGAACGCTTCGACCCGACGTTGTTCTCGGACCTCGCGGACAAGGCCCTCTTCCAATCGGACCTGTCGCCCCGCGCCAACATCCTCGGCATCCGGAAGGCCTGCGAAACCTTCTGCGACGCGTTCGATGCCCCAGGCACCCGGGACCTGCTCTTCGTCGGACGCCCCGGAACCGGCAAGACCTTCCTGTGTGGCACCATAGCGGACCGGATGCTGCAGCGCACGCGGTCGGTGCTCTACATGAGCGCCCCCAGCCTCTTCGAAGCCATTTCGAACTTCCGGACGCTGACGGCGTCCTTCCACCCCGACGAGGACCGTCTGGAGACGGCAACGGAGACCTACGACCGCATCCTCGAGTGCGAGCTGCTGATCGTCGATGACCTGGGCACCGAGATGCCCTCGTCCGCCCGGATCCCTGAACTGCTGACGGTGCTGAACACCCGCATGGGACCCCGCCACGGGACCGCCCGCCATACGATCGTCTCCACCAATCTCGAAGCCAAGGATATCCGGGACGGGTATGACGAACGCGTGCTATCCAGACTCTACGGCGCTTTCGCGGTCTATCGGTTCTACGGGGAGGACCTGCGTCAGACGCTTCGCCAGCGACGCTCCACCGCGTCGCGCCCCAGTTCGTCCGGGACGGGACGCGGAGGGGCTACGGCTCCTCGCCTGGAAGGGACTGCAGGAACCTGACCGGACCTTCGACCTCGTATCGGCCGAGCGCGGCCGGGATCAGAAGTGAATCCGATGTTCGGAACCCGACCGAACCTCGCGTGCCATCCTCCTGGACGTACAGAATCCGGCCTGCACCGTCGACGGCCGTCAGAATGCGGAACCGCTCGCCGTCCGCCGTGAAGATGGCGGCGGAATCCGTAGCGACCGTCCACTCCTCGACCTGGAAATAGGCGTTGGAGACGAGCGGCCGGAAGCCGACCCGACCGCGCGCGGCGGATGCAGCGACGGGGAGGGGATCCGAGCGTCGAAGGACCGCATCGGTGGGGTCGTCGAAGTCGATCACCTCGAGAGCCTGGGCGATGTGGAGCGGGCGCGCGTTTCCCTTCGCGTCGCGGCGTCCGAAGTCGTACACGCGGTAGGTGAGGTCGCAGTTCTGCTGCATCTCGTAGATCAGTAGGCCAGGCCCGATGCCGTGCAGGCGACCCGCCGGGATGTCGATGACGTCTCCGGGGAAGACGGGCACCGACCGGAGCAGGGATTCGCAGCGTCCTGACGCGACGGCTTCGGCGAACTGCGGTCGCGTGGTGCCGGGTCTCAGGCCGACGACCAGTTCGGAACCGGTTGCGGCCGCGACGACGTACCACATCTCGTTCTTGCCGTGGGACCACCCCTCGTGGGCCTGGGCGTAGGCGTCGTCGGGGTGGACCTGTATGGACAGCGGTTCCCGGGCGTCGATGAATTTCGCGAGGAGGGGGAAGTCCGCGCCCGCGTGTGTGGCGACGCTAAGGCCGAGCAGCGTTCCGCCGAAGCGGGCGATGACATCCGGTAGCGCAATGCCGGCCAGGGAGCCGTCCAGGACGATCGAGGCGCCATTGGGGTGGCAGGAGACCTCCCAGGACTCGGCGAGGATGCCGGGCGTGGCGATGGGGCCACGGAGGGTCTCCAGGGACCGGCCTCCCCAGGGATAGTCCTTGTAGACGGGTTGGAGACGGAGCGGATACAGCATGTGTACCTCCAGGATGGCGGTGGAGTGGGAGGGCGGGAGAGGCTTGTGGTAGAATGGCGATACATCACGATTATACGACAAGGGGAGGGTCCATGGGTCTACGTTGCGGCATCGACATCGCCAGCATCCAGCGTATCCGCGCCGCCGTGCTGCGTCAGGGCGACGCCTTCCTGAAGAAGACCTTCACCGCCGCCGAGCTGGATTATTGCCTCGCACGCGGCGAGGAGAGCCGATACGAGTCGCTGGCCGTCCGATTCGCAGCCAAGGAAGCCGTAGGCAAGGCGCTCGGAACCGGACTCATGCGAAACGGCATCACCCTTTCCGACATCGAGATCCTGCGTGCCGAGAGCGGCGCGCCCTCGGTTCGCCTGACCGGTGGAGCCCGGTCGACCTTCGAGGCGCTCGGGGGAGAGGAACTCGCCATCAGCCTGTCCCATGAAGGCGATACCGCCGTGGCCAACTGCGTCCTGACGACGCGCCCCACCCCGGCTTCGAAGCCTTCCGGCTCCGGCGAGGAGGACCGCGCGTGAAGCCGGACCGCTACTTTCGCGGCGAGAGGGTTCCCACCCCCCGACAGAGACGACGCCTCGCTCGCCTTCGCGGACGCTCGGAACGCGTCGTCCTGAAGAGGGCTTCCTTGAAGGGCGGCACCCGCAACGACCTTGCGGACGGGATGCGGTCCTCGCGCGGCGACGGGAGGTGGAGTTTCACGGACCGGAAGCTCTATGTCGACAGCGCATCTCGAAAGCGCGTGCCCGCCTGGGTGCTTCCCGTGGTGGTGACCCTTCTGCTCGCGCTGCTGGTCTTCTTCGTCGCCCCCTACGCGGTCCAATCCCTGGAAAGATATTTCAGGATGAACACCGGAGACCCAGGGCACCCCGCGGTGCGGATCCTTGGAGAGAACACCCGACTGGTGAGGACCACGTCCGCCGATGTCCTCGACCGGCCGGATCTGCGCGCCACCCGCATCACCCAGGCGCTCTACAACACGCCGGTCGTCGTCGACCCCACTCGGTCCGCCTACGGATACAGTGCGGTCCGGCTTCCCAGCGGCACCCTCGGCTTCATCGCGAACGAGGCTCTGACGGACCAGCGGGATTCCGCCGAACCCTATCTGTACCAGTACAAGCTCGTCGTCTCGGACCGGATGCGCCGGGTCATGTCGCATGCCAGCCAGGGCACCCTTCTCCAGGAGGTC
>CAXNDY010000052.1:0-6507 GCA_964201095.1 Saccharofermentanales bacterium | reverse complement strand
GGCGCGGCGACGACCGCCGCCGCCGCCGAAGAAGGACCCGAAGATGTCGTCGAGGTTGATGTCGAAGCCGCCGCCTTCGAAGCCGCCCCCGGCCTGCGGATCGAGCCCGGCGTGGCCGTACTGGTCGTAACGCGCCTTCTTATCGGCGTCGGACAGCACGGAATAGGCTTCGCTGGCCTCCTTGAACTTGGTCTCGGACGGCTTGTCGTCCGGGTTCAGGTCTGGGTGGTACTGCTTGGCGAGTTTTCGATAGGCCTTCTTGATCTCCTCGTCGGACGCGTTGCGCCCGACGCCGAGCACCTCATAGTAGTCCCTCTTCTCCGGCAAGGTTCGCCTCCGTCCGATTCGTTTTCAAGAACGAAGCCCGCCGGTCCCCGTACATGGGGGTTCCGGCGGACCATCGTCCGTGCCTCAGGTCCTGTCGGGTCTCATTTCGCGTCGCCGCCGGCGTCCTTGAATCCGCCTTCCGGCTCGCCCGCGTCCCCGGCAGGGCCCGCTCCCGGGTCCTCGGGACCACCCGCTGCGCCGGGGTTCTGCTGGTAGACCTTGGCGATGGCCTCATCGAAGACCTTGTGCAGTTCTTCCGTGTCCGTCTTCATGGACTCGACGGAGTTCGAGGCGATGGAGGCCTTGACCTTGTCGACGGCCGCCTGGACCTTGTCCTTGTCCTCCGCGGGCATCTTGTCTCCGACGTCCTTCACGGCCTTTTCGATCTGGTATACGGCGGAGTCGGCCGCGTTCTTCGTGTCGACCTCCTCCTTGCGCTTGCGGTCCTCGCCGGCGAACTGCTCGGCTTCCTTGACCGCCTTCTTGATCTCCTCCTCGTTGAGGTTGGTCGACGCGGTGATGGTCACGTGCTGTTCGCGCCCGGTACCGAGGTCCTTGGCCGACACGTGGACGATGCCGTTCGCGTCGATGTCGAAGGTGACCTCGATCTGGGGGACACCGCGCGGCGCCGGGGGGATGCCGTCGAGGCTGAACTTGCCCAGCTGCTTGTTGTACTGGGCCATCTCGCGTTCGCCCTGGAGCACGTTGACCTCGACCTGCGTCTGGCTGTCGCCCGCCGTGGAGAACACCTGGCTCTTCTTGGTCGGGATGGTCGTGTTGCGCTCGATGATCTTGGTGAAGACGCCGCCCAGGGTCTCGATGCCGAGGGACAGCGGGGTGACGTCGAGCAGCAGCAGGCCCTTGACGTCGCCCGTGAGGACGGCCGCCTGGATCGCGGCGCCCACGGCCACGCACTCGTCGGGGTTGATGCCCTTGAAGGGCTCCTTGTTGAAGATCTTCATCACGGCTTCCTGTACGGCCGGGGTGCGCGTGGATCCGCCGACGAGCAGGATCTTCTCGATCTTGTCGGGCGTCAGGTTGGCGTCCTGCAGGGCCTGGCGGGTCGGGCCCAGCGTCTTCTCGACGAGGTCGGCGGTCAGTTCGTCGAACTTCGCACGGGTCAGCGTGACGTCGAGGTGCTTGGGTCCGGAGGCGTCGGCCGTGATGTAGGGCAGGTTGATGTTGGTCGAGGTCACGCCGGACAGCTCGATCTTGGCCTTCTCGGCGGTCTCGCGGAGGCGCTGCATGGCCATCTTGTCGTTGCGCAGGTCGATGCCCTGGTCCTTGCGGAACACCTCGACGAGCCACTCCACGACGCGCTGGTCGAAGTCGTCGCCGCCGAGGCGGTTGTTGCCGTTCGTCGCCAGCACTTCGAAGACGCCGTCGCCGATCTCGAGGATGGACACGTCGAACGTGCCACCGCCGAGGTCGAACACCAGGATCTTCTGGTCGTGCTCCTTGTCGAGGCCATAGGCCAGCGAGGCCGCGGTCGGCTCGTTGACGATGCGGAGCACCTCGAGTCCGGCGATGCGTCCGGCGTCCTTGGTGGCCTGGCGCTGGGCGTCGCTGAAGTACGCGGGCACCGTGATGACGGCCTGCGTGACGGCTTCGCCGAGGTAGGCCTCGGCGTCGGCCTTCATCTTCCCGAGGATCATCGCGGAGATCTCCTGCGGGGTGTACTGCTTGTCGTCGATCTTCACCTTGTGGTCCGTGCCCATCTCGCGCTTGATCGAGCTGACGGTCCGTTCGTGGTTCGTCACCGCCTGGCGCTTCGCGACCTGTCCGACGAGACGCTCGCCGGTCTTGGTGAAGGCGACGACGGAGGGGGTGGTGCGATTGCCCTCGGGATTCGGGATGACGACGGGCTTCCCGCCCTCCATCACCGCGACGCAGCTGTTGGTGGTTCCGAGGTCGATTCCGATGACCTTGCCCATGATGTACTCCTTCTTGCGGCCCATTCCCGGGTCCGCACAAAACTCGGGGCCGTCTGGGCGTCCGCCCAGGTGGCGTTCCGCTAGTTCGCGACCTTGACCAGGCTGTGGCGGATCACTTTTCCACCGCAGCGGAAGCCCTTCTGGAAGACCTCGGCGACCACGGAGGTCCCGAGGCTCTCGTCTTCGATGTGCATGACGGCGTTGTGCAGATGCGGGTCGAAGGCCGTTCCGAGCGCGGGGACCTCTTCGACGCCGATGCGGGCCATCGTCTCGTTCGCCTGGCGAAGCACCATCGCGATGCCATCCGCGATCGGAGCCGCCTCCGCCGAGGGGTTCGCACCCGCCACGGCCGCGGCGCGCTCGAGGTTGTCGAGTACGGGAAGCCACTGCAGCGCGACGTCGGCGACGGAGTCGGCATAGAGCTGCTCCTTCTCCCGCTGCGTCCGGCGCTGGTAGTTGTCGAATTCGGCGGTCAGGCGGAGCAGCGCGTCCTTGAGTTCGAGGACGAGGCGGTCCTTGGCGTCCTCGATGGAATCGGGGGTCTCCAGGACCGTTTCATCCGACCCCTCGTCGAGGATCCGCTCGACGGACTCGCCTTCGGCCTCGCACGCTTCCCTTGCGGCCAGTTCCTGCTCCATGTCCTTCTTGTCGTGTCTGCGACTCATCTCGCGCGGTCCTCCGTGGGCCTATGGCCTTCCATGAGCTGTCGGATGCCGTCGTCGATGGTGCGGCGGACGAATCCGATGTGGGAAACGACGTTCGAGTAGTCCATCCGCTTCGGGCCGATGACGCCGATGCTGCCGAGCAGCGTTGCGCCGTCGCGGCAGGTCGTCGTCACGAAGCTGCACCCGTCGAGGCCTTCCAGGGCGATCTCCTGGCCGATCCGGATCATGTACGGGCTCTTCTCCGCATCCGCGTCCTCGGAGGTCCCCGGAGCCTCTTCGGCGAGGTATCCCGCGATCAGGCCCTCTTCCGCCAGGGCGTCGAGGAATCCGCGCGCCTTGCGGATCTCCTGGAATTCCGGGAAGCCGAGCATGCGGTGGCTCCCCTCCATGTAGACCGACATGCTGTCGGCCTGCTTGATGGAGATATAGGCCTCATAGAGGATCTGGTTCAACAGGCTGTCCGGCAGCTTCGCGCGACGGCCGGCCGCCGTGACGGCGATCAGCGTGATGTCCTCGAGCTTCATGCCGGAGAGGCCGGCTTCGACGGCGGCGGAGACCTTGGCCAGCGTTTCGGCGTCCATCAGTTCCGGAATCCGGACGACGCGGTCCTTCACGATGCCCGCGGCCAGGACGACGACCACGACGGCGCGTCCGGGCTCGATCATGAGCATCTTGATCTGCTTCAGGTGGGACTGGCGGAGGCGTGGGGTCATCGCGACGGAGGTATAGCCGGTACTGGACGATAGGACGGACGAGGCGTTGCGCAGCACTTCGCTGAGTTCGTCGAAGTGGTCGGCGAGACGGGATCGGATGCTGTCCTGCTCCTCCGAAGGAAGAACCTCGACGCGCATCAGCGAGTCCACGTACTCCCGGTAGCCCTTGTCGGACGGGATGCGTCCTGCGGACGTATGCGGCTGCTCGAGGTATCCGAGGTGCTCGAGGTCGGACATCTCGTTGCGGACCGTCGCGGGGCTCACGGAAAGAGCGTGTCGGCTCACGAGCTGCTTGGAGCCGATCGGCTCCGCCGTCTCGATGTAGTCGTCCACGACCGCCTTGAGGATGCTTCTCTTCCGTTCGTCGAGGGGGGTCATTCTGCTTCCTTCCCTGGTCTTCCGGCTCCGCCGCGTTTCCTGCGGGCGCCGGTCCGGCTTGGAGTTAGCACTCAAGGGTCTGGAGTGCTAAAGCAAAAATACCACTCGCTCCCCACCTTTGTCAACGCCGGAATGCAGGACGGCGCCCCGCGAGGGAGCGCCGCCGTGAGGAATCCACCGCGTCTTGACGCGCGGATCAGGCGTAGGTCAGCACGGAAAGGATCCGATAGCCCTTCCCGGAGATCAGGCCGACGAGTTCCACGGTGTTGAGGGTGTTGATCTTGAAGATGATCTCGTTGCGGAAGACGGCCACGCTGACCACGTTCATGCCGAGATCGGCGATGATGGCGGCGATGTCGGCCAGGATGCCCGGCCGGTCCTGGTCGATCTCGACGGACAGACGGGTGCCGCGGCTCCGGAATCCGAGGATCTCGAGGAAGGCGTCGAAGATGTCGGTCTCGGTGATGATGCCGACCAGTGCACCGTTGTCGAGCACGGGCAGGGCGCCGATGTCCTTGTCGCGCATGATGCGTGCCGCCTCCTCGAGGAGGGTGCCGGGCATGACGGTGATGACGTCCTTGGTCATCAGCGTGGCGACGCGGGTCTTCGCGAGCAGGTAGTTGATCTCGAAGACGCTGAGGCTGGTGGCCGGAGAGGGGGAGACCTCGAGGAGCTTGCGCTCGGTGATGATTCCCACGAGCCTGCCGTTCTCCAGAACGGGAAGGCGGCGGATCTTCTTCTCCCGCATCAGTTCCATGGTCTCGGCGACGGTTGCGTCGGGAGAGACGGTATAGGGGTTGGATGTCATGCTGTTGAGAACGTACATGCTCCCCTCCTTCGGGACTTGAGACTTCCCACGTGCCCGCGGCGGCTTCGCAGCAGGCGGCGTCACATGCCGAGATAGGCCTTGCGGACCTCTTCGCTCTCCGAAAGCTCCTTCGCGTCTCCGCTCGCGACGACGCGTCCCGTCTCGAGGACGTAGGCGCGATTGGCGATGGACAGGGCCATGCGGGCGTTCTGCTCCACGAGCAGCACCGTGGTGCCCGAACGGCTGATCTCCTTGATGATGCTGAAGATCTCCTTGACGAGCAGCGGGGACAGCCCCATGGACGGTTCGTCGAGCAGGAGAAGCTTCGGGTGGGCCATCAGCGCACGGCCGATCGCGAGCATCTGCTGCTCACCGCCGGACAGCGTGCCTGCGCTCTGGTTCCTGCGCTCGAGCAGACGGGGGAAGCTGCGGAAGACCTGCTGCAGGTTCTCGGCCTTCCGGGTGCGGCTTCGCTCCCCGAAGGCACCCATGTCGAGATTCTCCATGACGGTCATGTTCGCGAAGATGCGCCGGCCTTCCGGCACCTGGCTGAGGCCGAGCTGGACGATCCGGTCGGCGGGGACGTGCGTGATGTCCTTGCCCTGGAAGCTCACCGTGCCGGATTTCGCGCGGATCAGCCCCGACACCGTGTGCATCGTGGTGGTCTTGCCGGCCCCGTTCGCGCCGATCAGGGTGACGATCTCCCCCTCGTCGACGTGGAAGCTGAGGTCATGGAGGACCTGGATGGTGTCGTAGGAGACGTTGATGTTCTCTACCTTCAGCATCGTCAGACCGCCTCCTCGCCCAGATAGGCCTTGATGACCGCAGGGTTGCGGCTGATCTCCGCCGGAGAACCCATGGCGATGGTCTGTCCGTAGTCGAGGACCGCGATCCGCTCGCAGATGCCCATGACGAGGCTCATGTCGTGCTCGATCAGAAGGATCGTGAGCTGGAACCGCTCGCGGACGAATGCGATCAGGCGCATCAGGTCCTTGGTTTCCTGGGGGTTCATGCCGGCTGCCGGTTCGTCGAGCAGTAGGAGCTTCGGCCGGGTCGCGAGGGCCCGGGCGATCTCCAGCTTGCGCTGCTCGCCGTAGGGGAGGTTTCGCGCGAGGAAGTCCTTCTTCCCATCCAGTTCGAAGATCTTCAGGAGTTCCACGGACTTCTCGCGGAATTCGGCTTCTTCGCGGTAATAGCGCGGAGTGCGGAGGACGGCGTCGAGGATCGTGGACTTGCGGGAGTGGTCCATGGCGATCCGGAGGTTGTCCAGCACGGAGAGGTTCTTGAAGAGGCGGATGTTCTGGAAGGTCCGTCCGACGCCGAGGCGCGCGATGCTGTGCGCCTTCATGCGGTCGGTGCGGTGGAGCTTTCCGTCCTTGCCGGAGAGGATGCGGATCTCGCCGGTCGTGGGTGGCGTGACGCCCGTGAGGAGATTGAAGACCGTGGTCTTGCCAGCGCCGTTCGGGCCGATCAATCCTACGAGTTCCCCTTCCTCGAGGGTGAGATGGAAGTTCGACACGGCGCGGAGTCCGCCGAAGACGACGGAGAGGTCCCTGGCTTCGAGAACTACATTCGCCATCACGCGTCACCTCCCTTTCGCAGCAGTTTTCGGATGCGTCCCGGCAGTCCGCGGAAGAAGGCGGGCATGGCACGGACCATCCCCGTGATGGAGAGTTCCTTGT
>CAXNDY010000051.1:0-6586 GCA_964201095.1 Saccharofermentanales bacterium | reverse complement strand
GGCGGCTTCATCAAGCGCGAGAGCCGTCCGTCCGAGAACGCGGTCCTGACGTCCCGCAACATCGACCGCCCGATCCGCCCGCTGTTCCCGAAGGACCTGCGCAACGACGTCGTCGTCGTGAACCTGGTTCTTTCGGTCGACCAGGACTGCTCGCCTGAAACCGTCGCGATGATCGGCACCTCCATCGCCGTCTCCACGTCCGACATTCCCTGGAACGGCCCCATCGCCGGCGTGATCCTCGGCCTCGTCGACGGCAAGGTCGTCATCAACCCGACCGAGGAAGAGCGCGAAGCCAGCGACATGTACGTCACCCTGGCCGCATCGGCGGAAAAGGTCGTCATGATCGAGGCCGGCGCCAACGAAGTCGACGAGAAGACCATGCTCGACGCCATCGTCGAAGGCCACGCCGCCATCAAGGACCTGTGCGCCTTCATCGCCGGCATCGTCAAGGAGATCGGCAGACCCAAGTTCGCCTACACCTCCTCCGACGTCCCCGAGGAGATGTTCGCCGCCGTCAAGGCCTTCGCCTACGACCGCATGCGCGAAGCCGTCCTCTCCGACGACAAGAGCGTCCGCGACGGCAACGTCGCCCGACTCACCGCCGACACCACCGAGCACATCAAGACGCTCAACGCCGAATGGGTTTCCCGCGTCGGCGACGCGATCTACAAGCTCGAGAAGAAGGTCGTCCGCCAGTACCTCCTCAAGGAGCACAAGCGCGTCGACGGCCGCGGCATCGACCAGATCCGCCCGCTGACCGCAGCGGTCGGCATCCTGCCCCGCGTCCACGGCTCCGGCCTCTTCGAGCGCGGCCAGACCCAGGTCCTCACGTCGACCACCCTCGGCCCGCTGTCCAACGTGCAGCGTCTCGACGGCCTCGACGCCATCGACGAGAAGCGCTACATGCATCATTACAACTTCCCCGGCTACAGCGTCGGCGAAGCCAAGGCCCCACGCAGCCCCGGCCGCCGCGAGATCGGCCACGGCGCCCTCGCCGAGCGTTCGCTGCTGCCCGTCATCCCCACGGAAGACGAGTTCCCCTACGCCATCCGCCTGGTCTCCGAGATCCTGATGTCCAACGGCTCCACCTCACAGGGCTCGGTCTGCGCCAGCACGCTGTCGCTGATGGATGCCGGCGTCCCGATCAAGAGACCGGTAGCCGGAATCTCCTCCGGCCTGATCGTGAACGAGGAGAACGCCGACGACTTCCTGGTGTTCATGGATATCCAGGGCATCGAGGACTTCTTCGGCGACATGGACTTCAAGGTCGCAGGCACGGAGAAGGGCATCACCGCCATCCAGATGGACATCAAGGTCGACGGACTCTCCTACGAGATCATCCGCCAGGCCTTCGAGATGACCCGCAAGGGCCGCATGCAGATCATCGAGGAAGTGATCCTGCCCTGCATCCCCGCGCCCCGCGAGGAGCTTTCGCAGTACGCTCCCAAGATCGTCCAGATCCAGATCCCGGTCGACAAGATCCGCGAAGTCATCGGCCCCGGCGGAAAGGTCATCAACCGCATCATCGCCGACACCGGCGTACAGATCGACATCGAGGAGGACGGCCGCGTGTTCGTCGCGACGCCCGACATCGAAGCCTCCAAGAGGGCCATCGCCATCATCCAGGGCATCGCCAACGACCCGCAGGTCGGACAGGTGTTCCATGGCAAGGTGACCCGTCTGATGGCCTTCGGCTGCTTCGTCGAATTCCTGCCCGGCAAGGAGGGCCTGGTCCACGTGTCCAAGCTCGACTGGAAGCGCGTCGAGAAGGTCGAGGACTTCTGCGCCGTCGGCGACGTCTTCGACGTCAAGGTCATGGAACTCGACAGCCAGGGCCGCATCAACCTCTCCCGCAGGGATTGCCTGCCGAAGCCCGAAGGCTACATCGACCGTCCCGAGGAACCCCGTGGCGAACGTCCCCGCAGCGACCGCCCGTTCGGCGACCGTCCGCGCGGCGACCGTCCCTATGGGGATCGCCCGCGTGGCGACCGTCCGCATGGCGACCGCCCGAACTACGGCGACCGTCCCCAGAGCGATCGTCCCCAGGGGGATCGTCCGCCCCAGGACCGTCCCCGTTCCGACCCGTAAAGATAGGGTTTACACGTTTCCGCGGGTATGTTATTCTCATACCCGCCCGTCGGGGTGTAGCTCAGGTGGCTAGAGTACCTGCTTGGGGTGCAGGGGGTCGCACGTTCAAGTCGTGTCACTCCGACCAGGACCGTCTCGCGTTGATTCGCGGGGCGGTCTTCTGTATGATGGCTACGATGCAGGAGGTGCAGCGATGATCGAACGGATTCTCCCCGGAACGACCCCCGGACCCGATTGGTCCCGATTGGACGTCATCGAGATCGGCAAGCGTCCTGCCCACGCGTACTGCGTTCCCTTCCCGGACGAGGAGACGATGCGGACGACGCCGCGCTTCCGCGACCGGTTCGAGTCTCCTCTGGTCCACCTCCTCGACGGGACATGGGATTTCAGATATCTGCCCGATGTGCGGGACCTGACCGAGGATGCGATCCTCGGGGATTTCACGGCGGAGAACGGCGCGTTGCGGATGGACGTCCCTTCCTGCTGGCAGATGAAGGGCTTCGACATTCCCCACTACACCAACGTCCGGTACCCGTTTCCCTGCGACCCGCCGTTCGTCCCGGCCGCCAACCCGGTCGGCATCTACCGCCGTTCGTTCCACGTCCCGGCCTCCTTCGCCGGCTGCGGCGTCCGTCTCGTCTTCCAAGGCGTCGCGGGAGCCTTCCACCTTCTCGTCAACGGCATCCTGGCCGGGTACAGCCAGGTCGACCACGTGCCGGCTGAATTCGACCTCGGTCCCTTCCTGAAGGTAGGGGAGAACGACCTCCGGCTGGTCGTCTACAAATGGTCCACCGCCAGTTACCTGCAGGACCAGGACATGTTCCGCCTGAACGGGATCTTCCGTGATGTCTACCTGGAAGCGGTTCCGACCGTCTCCATCGCGGACATCCGTTTCCGGACCGAGCCACCCTCCGGTTCCGACGGGTGGACCTTCCAGCTGGAAGTTCGCCTGGCCTGCGACGCGGCGTTCCCGTCCGGAACCTCCGTACGCGCGACCCTGACGGCTCCCGACGGCGGACCGGTCTTCGCGTCCTCCATGGACGTCGGTGCGGAGGGGCTCCTGAAGTTCGAAGGCCGGGTCGCGGCTGCGAAGGAATGGACGGCGGAAACGCCCTCCCTATATGGCCTGCAGCTCGTCGTCCTAGACGGTGGAGGGCGCACGGTCGTCGCGACCCGTCTGTCCGTCGGCTTCTGTGCCGTCCGCATCGCCGGCGGCGTCCTTCGCGTCAACGGCAGAGCGGTCAAGCTGCTCGGCGTCAACCGCCATGACAGCCACCCGGAAAAGGGGTATGCCGTTTCCTTCGAGGACATGCTCCAGGATATCCTCCTGATGAAGAAGAACAACGTCAACTGCGTGCGCACCTCCCACTACCCCAACGACCCGCTCTGGCTGGAGCTGTGCGATGTCTACGGTCTCTACGTCGTCGATGAGACGGATCTGGAGTGCCACGGGGCCGAACTGTCCACCCTCGGATTCGCGATCCTGTCGGATGCCACGGAATGGCGTGCGGACTACGTGGACCGTGCCGAGAGGATGGTCCTCCGGGACCGCAACCACGCCTGCATCCTGTTCTGGTCTCTGGGAAACGAGTCGGGGCACGGCTCGAACCACGAGGCGATGGCCGATCGGATCCGGGAGCTGGATCCGAGCCGTCCCATCCACTACGAAGGTGCATGCCGCTCCGAGCGGCTCGGATACGACGTCGTGAGCCGGATGTACACCTCGGTCGGCGAGCTCGAAGCGGAAGCGAAGGAGAACGCGCACGGCCTTCCGGTCTATCTCTGCGAGTACGCCCATGCGATGGGACTGGGCCCCGGGTCCCTCAAGGAATACACGGACCTGTTCTTCCATTACCCCAACCTTGCCGGCGGGTGCGTGTGGGAATGGTGCGACCACGCCATCGCCACGCGCACGGTCGACGGTCGGGTCCGCTACCTCTACGGCGGCGACCACGGGGAATTCCCGCATGACGGCAATTTCTGCGTGGATGGCCTCGTCTACCCGGACCGCAGACCGCATACGGGACTCAAGGAGATGAAACAGGCCTACCGCCCCGTCACGGCCAATTGGATCGACGCGGTGGGCAGACAGGTCCTCGTCCGCAACCGCTGGCGCTTCCGGACCACGGAAGGCGTCCTCCTGGCGTGGGAGCTTCTCTGCGATGGCACCGTCCGCGAACAGGGAAGCTTCATGCTTCCCGCCATCGCGCCGGATGGGGAGGAGCGTTTCGAACTCCCGAGCTCCTGGATCGGCGCGGGCGAACTCGTCCTTCGCGTCCGCTTCCTGATGGCGAAGGCTTCGGACTCCTCCGAGGAGGGGCATGAGCTCGGGTTCGAGGAGTTCCCCATTCCCAACGTGGTGTCGATCCTTCGGAATCCCGCTGCGGGTGCGACGCCCTCGCTTTCGGAAGAACGCATGGCCTACACCGTGTCGGGCAACGACTTCGCCCTCCGCTTCGACCGCACGACGGGAACGCTTTCGTCCTGGAGCGTCTCCGGATCGGAGCTCCTCGCCGAGCCGGAAGCGCTTCCGGCATCGCCCCGCCGCGGCCATGCGGTCGCAGGCCCTCGGCCGAGCCTGTGGCGCGCACCGATCGACAACGACATGTACGTGAAGGAAGCCTGGAAGAAGGCCGGATACGACCGCCTGTGGACCCAGGTCGTCTCATCGTCGGCGGAGACCCGCGACGGCCAGGTGTCTGTAGTGTTCCACCTGCACCTCGCGCCCGTCTACGGATCTCCCCTGTTCGACATCCAGCAGACGTTCACGGTTCATCCGGACGGGAGGCTGGCCATCCGCTCCTCGCTGACCCCCCTCGTGGACGGTCTGCCTCCGCTGCCCCGTTTCGGTCTGCGCACCGCGCTGCGCCCGTCCTTCCGAAGCGTTCGATGGTATGGAGACGGCCCCCACGAGTCCATGCCCGATGTCGAGCTCAGCCAGCGGACCGGTATCTGGGAAAGCAGCGTCGCGGGACTTCAGGAACCCTATGTACGTCCGCAGGAGAACGGAATCCGGAGGAATGTCCGTTGGGTGGAACTCGTCGGCGAGAACGGCCTGAGGATCCGCGCATCCGCGAAGAGCGGTCTGGCTTTCGCCGCGCGCCCCTGGACGGTCGAGGACCTCGAGGAGACGGCGCACGATGCCGATCTCGTGGAAAGACCGTTGGTCGAATTCCTGATCGACGGATTCCTGCACGGCGCCGGATCGAACAGTTGTGGACATCCCCCGTTGCCGGCCTATGTCCTGGCACCGGTTCCCATGACCTTCGACGTCCTGCTGGAGGCATCCGCGAAGTCCTAGAAAAGCATTACCGGTGCACAAGACAAGAAGGCCGCCCACCTTTACCGGTGGACGGCCTTCCCTTTGCTGGCAGGGGAGACAGGGATCGAACCTGCAACCGACGGTTTTGGAGACCGCTACTCTACCAATTGCGCTACTCCCCTAAGAACAGTGGAAGTATACCGTGCCGGTTTGCGCTGTGTCAACATCAATGCTATATTTTCTTATGTCCAGACTCGCCACGGCGTAGCATTTCAAGACTTCCGGCCTTCAGGAGGAAACGATGTCCATCGCATTCATCGGGATCGGAAACATGGGCTCGGCGCTTGCCCGAGGGTATCTCGCCGGACACCCCGGCTCGGCTTCCTCGCTCCACGTCTACGACGTCCATGCCGTCGCTTCGACGGCCTTCTGCAACGAAACCGGGTGTTCCTGCTTCGCCAGCGCGGCCGATGCCGTGGCCGGAGCCCGGATGGTCGTGCTCGCCGTGAAGCCGCAGGTCCTGCCCGAGGCACTCGTGGCCCTCCGGCCCTTCCTTCGCCAGGACACCCTGCTCGTCTCGATCGCCGCGGGCGTTCCGCTCCACAAGCTCCGCGAGCTCGCCGGACCGGCTCCCGTGGTCGCCCGGGCCATGCCCAACACGCCGGCCCTGGTCGGCAGCGGTGCCACGGCCGTGTCCTTCGATGGAGCTTCGGAATCCGACGTCGCGGAGGTGCTCTCCTTCTTCGAGAGCGTCGGCATCGCGATCCGCGTCGACGAAAAGGTCATGGACGCCGTGACCGGGTTGTCCGGCAGTGGACCCGCCTACGTGATGCTCTTCATCGAAGCCCTTTCCGACGCCGGCGTGCGGCTCGGTCTGGCCCGTGATGTCGCGCTGCGTCTTGCAGCCGCCATGGTCCAGGGGTCCGCCGCGATGGTCCTGCGGACCGGCACGCATCCCGCCGTGCTGAAGGACCAGGTCTGCTCGCCCGGCGGCACCACGATCGAAGGGATCCGCGTCCTCGAGAAGAGCGGCTTCCGTTCGGCCACGATCGAAGCGGTGTCCGCCTCGGCCCGCCGCTCGGCGGAGCTTTCCGGCAGGACCGGACCCGAAGCATGACGGAGTCGTCCGACCGAGTCCGGGAACAGACCATCGAGATCCACACGGACGGAGCCTGCTCGGGAAATCCCGGACCCGGAGGGTGGGCGGCCCTGCTGAAGTTCGGGGACGTCGAGAAG
>CAXNDY010000050.1:0-6591 GCA_964201095.1 Saccharofermentanales bacterium | reverse complement strand
TAGAAGCGCGTCGCGCCCGGATCCCCCTGCCGTCCGGCCCGCCCGCGCAGCTGGTCGTCGATGCGACGGCTCTCGTGGCGCTGCAGCCCCAGGACGAACAGCCCGCCTGCGCGGACGACCTTGTCCCGGAAGCGCTCGTCCGAGCCGCCGAGGCGGATGTCGGTGCCGCGGCCTGCCATGTTCGTGGACACGGTCACCGCGCCGGGCGCTCCGGCCTCCGCCACGATCCCGGCCTCCTGCTCGTCGTTCTTCGCGTTGAGCACCCGGCAGGCTACCCCGCGCGCGACCAGCCGCTCGGCCAGCGCCTCGGACGCCTCGACGCTCGCGGTGCCCAGCAGCACGGGGCGGCCTCCGGCGTGCGCGTCGGCCACGGCCTGCAGGACGGCGGCCTCCTTGGCTTCGCGGTGCGTGAAGACGAGGTCCGGAAGGTCCTCCCGCACGCACGGTCGGTCCGTGGGCACCACGGCGACGCGGTGCCCGTAGAATTCGAACAGCTCCTCGGAGGAGGAGACGGCGGTCCCTGTCATCCCGCACAGGTGCGGATACCGGCCGAGGAATCCCTGCAGCGTCGTCTGCGCCAGGACCCGCCCGCGTCGGGACGGCTCCAGCCCTTCGCGGGCCTCGATGGCCTCCTGCAGCCCGTATGGCCAGCGCCGGCGCTCCGCGATCCTGCCCGTGAAGGCGTCGACCAATTCGATGGCGTCCCCGCGGACGACGTAGTCGACGTCGCGCTGGAGCAGCACCCGCGCGTGCAGGGCGTTCTGCAGGCCGACCAGGGAGGCGAGGGCGCGCGTCTCGTAGAGGTGCGGCACGCCGGAGAGCTTCTCCGCGCGGTGCACGCCGCCCTCGGTCAGGAAGACGTTGCGGCGGTATTCGTCCGTATCGTAGTCCTCGACGGGCGAAAGGGCGTCGGCGATGCCGTCCCAGTACCGTGCGTCGTGTGTGGTGCGCGCCTCCTCCCCCGCCAGGACGAGGGGGATCCGCGCCTCGTCGATCATGAGCGAGTCGGCCTCGTCGACGATGCACGCGTGGAAAGGCCGGTGCACCCGGTCCTCCGGCTCCAGGACGAGCCCATCGCGCAGCAGGTCGAACCCGGCTTCCTTCGCGGTGACGTAGGTCACATCGGCGGCATAGGCCGCCCGGCGCTCCGCCGGCGTCGAACCCTCCCCGATCCACCCCACGCGAAGCCCGAGACGGTCGTACACAGGCCCCATCCAGCGCGCGTCGCGCCGGGCGAGATAGTCGTTGAAGGTCAGGACGTGGACGCCCTTGCCGGTCGCGGCGAGGAGGCTCGCGGGCATCACGGCGGCGAGGGTCTTCCCCTCCCCCGTCTGCATCTCGACGAGGTGCCCCTCGTGGAGGAGCAGCCCGGCCCGCACCTGGGTGTCGAAGGGTCTCTGGCCGATGGCCCGGCGCGCGGCCTCGCGCACCAGCGCGAAGACCTCCGTCCGGAGCCGTTTCGCGTCCTCGACCGCGGTGCGTGCTTCGACACCCGCCTGAAGCAGCCCCCGCAGCGCGGCGAACCGGCCCTCCAGCTCTTTGTCGGACAACGCGGCACAGCCCGCCTCGGCCTTCGCGACGTCCGCTACCGCGCCGTCGAGGAAGGATGCGTCGTAGAGTACATGCGGGTGGCGGTATCGTTCCTGGATCGACAGGCGACCGGCCTTCCTGCCTCGTTCGAAGACCTTCACCGGATCAACCCCCCTTGAAGTAGGCGAGCAGACCGTTCGCGACGCCCGTCGCGATCCGGTCCCTTCCCTCCTCCGACAGCAGGATCTTCCGGTCCCGTTCATTGGTGACGTAGCCCATCTCGACCAGCACGCCGACGAGGTTCATCTCCCGGAGCACGGCGAGGTTCTGGTCGACCAGCAGGCTCACGCCCGTCGTGGTGACGAGGTCGGGCGTCGTTCCGATGATGCCGTCATAGAGCGCCTGGGCCAGACGCTTCCTGCCCTCGTCGTCGTAGAAGCGGTAGGTGGGGTGCGCCGTGGACCCTTCGGACGTGGTCCGGTCCGACCGATAGGCCGTGCGGTTGCTGGTGTACATGACCTCGAGGCCGTTCGGGATGACGGAGTTGTTCGCGTTGCAGTGCAGTGCCACGAAGACCACGTCCCCGTGCATCCGCTCCACGTCCATGATGGTCCGGAGGTCGGGTGTGGCGCCGAGGCCGCGCATGATGCCGAGGCCGCCGCTGGTCAGCTTGTCGCTGTTGATGTCGATGCAGGGCTGGAGGAGGGCGGCGAGACGGAGCGTCTCCTCGGCGTCGGGCCAGGCGCGCGAACCCGTGGCGGACAGGAAGTCGGCATGGCGCTCGAGCACTTCGATGCCGGTCCGGGCAATCCGGTTGTACAGCGAGACCCAGGTGTCGGTGGTGCGGGTCATCACGACGGTGGCGCCGAGCGCCTCGAGATCGGTCTTCACGCGCAGGGCCACGGCCAGCACGACCTGCTTCTCGATGATCTCGGCTTTGTTGGACATGGGATAGACGGCGCCTCCGTCCTGGCCGCCGTGGCCGGGGTCGAGGATCACGACGACGCCCTGGAGCGGCTCGACGGTGCCCGCGGCGCGGGTCCGCAGGGCGCTCCAGTCCACGGTGTAGGCCGGCGCGATTCCCAGCGCCTGACCGTAGACGCGGTACCCGCCCGCAAGGATCGTCACCTGCGGCGGCAGGACCGGTGCCAGAGGACGCGGGGTCACGGTCGGCGTCACGGTCGGACCGGAGGGAGAGGAGGTAGCCGAGGGCGACCCCTTGCCGGCGCCGTCGGTGGGAGTCGGCGAACCGGAAGTCGCGAGGGAACCGAGAAGCGCAGGCAGCGAGACGGCCGCGACGACCACGACGACGAACATCGCGACGATGGCGACGATGCCGCGACGGGACAGACGGCGAAGTGGGGAACGGCGAGGTGGGGAACGGCGACGCGGAGGCGCGTTCTTCAAGGGCTCTCTTCCCTGCCCGTTCTTCATGCGGCTACTTCGTGACCGTGATCGTGGCTTCGTTGAACTGGGCGACCGATGTCGACCACGTGCGCACCCCGACGCTCCCCTCGGTGAAGGTGGTGTCGGTGAAACTGGAAACCACGACGCCGTCGACCTTGACGACCTGCTTGCTGCCGACCGACTCGATCTGGATGTCGTGGGCGGCCATCAGGTCGAAGCCCGCTGGGAATTTCGTATTGGTCAGGATCACCGACTCGTTGTTGTTGACGACCTTGCGGACGATGAACTTGTTGCCGGCTCCCGGGTCGATCTGGAAGCAATACCCGGAAATCACCGTCTTGTCCGTCGGGCTGGCCGTCGCGCGGAAGTACACGCCGTACCCGCTCGCGCCGGAGGCGCCGGAATTCACCATCTTCGCGTTGACGTCGATCGTGTAGTCCGACCCGGAGGTCCCGTCGAACAGCGCACGGTTCTCACCGGCGACGATGTTGTACAGGTAGCCGTCCCTGGACCGGAAATCGCCCCGGAGGACCTTGACCCCGGTCAGGGAATCGAAGGTGCTCTTGAAAGCCACGTTCGATCCGAGCATGGTGAATTCGCTTCCATGGACGGAACAGATGATGTTGAGATCTCCCTCGGAACCCCGCACCCAGCTGTAGGTACCGCCGGAAGGGCATACCGGAGCCGCGCCGATCAGCCCCGCGTCGACGAGGAACTGGAAGTCCCCGGTTCCGCTCGGGTCGAAGGTTCCGCCCTTGGAGACGTAGATGTCGTCCAATCTTTCTCCGGTCTGGACCGTGGCGAGGCAGGTGTTCTTCCGCGCTTCGTTGATGAACCCGATGATCGTGGGAACCAGGATCGCGGCGAGAATCCCGAGCACCGCGAGGACCACGATCAGTTCGATCAGGGTGAAGCCATGTCGGGGCGAGGGGTTCGTCAAGCCGGACTTCTTCATGTGCATTCCTCACGGACTTCAAGGGCCCTCGGCAAGTCCATCATATATTACCGACGTGCACCTCGTCCAGACTGCGGCGCGCCGCGTCGGCCAGCCGATGCAGGGTGGTCACGGGGGTCGGCGCGCGTTCCAGGTCGAATCGCCGGGGAAAGTTCCGCGTGATATGCAGCGGAATGGACCGGCGGATGCCCGCAAGCCACCGCCCGAGCCGGTAGACGGCTTCGTCCTCGTCGTTGGCTTCGTCCAGCACGAGATAGGTCGCCTCGACGTGGACACCGTGGCGCACCGCCGACTCGAGGTTGCGCATCACGCAGGCCAGGGCGCCCGATCCGCTGCAGTCTGCACGGTGCAAGGGTTCCCGATCCGCACCCGCCTCGTGGACGCAGGGCGGCGGTGCCCCGCAGAGGTCCTGGTAGAAGCCCTCCGAGAACGACTTCACGTCGATGTTGGCGGCGTCGATCAGCGGGAGCAGGGCGTCGAAGGGGTCCGGGCAGAGGTAGGCGTTGGTGACGAGGACGTTGAGCAGCCGCGCGGCGTGGACGGCCCGCGCCGTGTCCCGCACGAACTCGTAGTTCACCAGCGGCTCGTTGTAGGTGTAGGCGAGTCCGAGATTGCCCTTGGAAACCATGGAGACGGCCATGTCGACGAGTTCCTGGGGAGTCGCGGTCCTCGCCTCGAGGGCCTCCCGGGGACGGACATCCCGGGAGATGGCGGCGTTCTGGCAGAAGCGGCAGTCGAGGTTGCACCCGAAGGTGCCGACCGAGAGGACGGTCGAGCCGGGGTGGAAGTGCGCCAGCGGCTTCTTTTCCACGGGGTCTAGGGCAATCGAGGAAATCCGGCCGTAGTGCAGCGGCACGACCCTGCCATCGCGGACGCCGCGGGCACGGCAGAAACCCGTGCCGCCCTCTGGGATGGAGCAGCGCCTCGGGCAGAGGGGACACTCGTGGAGGTTCACGTGAATCGCCTCGCCTCGAAGCGCTCGATGGAATAGTCCTCATCGGGGGAGATGCCGCCTTTCCGGAGGGCGATCGACAACTGCTCCGCGACGCTGTCCACGCCCTCGAGATCCGGAAGCAGCAGCCCGCTGCGGAAGCCCTTGCGGACGATCACGCCGTACCGCTTCGCATCGAGTTCGTCCTTCGAACGCACCGGTTCGGGTATGCCCATCACGTCGACGCTGATGTCGAGCCCGTCGAGCTCGTGTTCCTCGAGGGGCGGGAACCGCGGGTCGTGGAATGCGGCGCTGTCGGCGTTGGCGGCGATCTCGCGGGCGAGGTCCGGGCGTTGGGGGAAGACGGTGCCGATGCACCCGCGGAGCGAGCCGTCCGGCGCGTGCAGGCTCACGAAGGCGCCGGCGGGACGCGCCAGAAGGCTCAGCTGCTCCTCATGGCCTGACGTGACGACCGGGTCTTTCGCCTTGCCGCGCAGACGGACTTCAAGCGTACGGCGGGCAAGCGCGACGAGCGGTCCTTCGTTCCGACGCCGCCGCTCGTCGACCGCGTCAAGGGCGGCCTCGATGCCCGGCAACACCGATGGCACCTCCTCCCCGGCGAGCAGTCGGGCCACCAGATAGCCCACCCCGAAGGGACCTTCGTGGGAGAGGACTTCGCCTTTCAAGCGCCGTCCGTCGTTCGCGCCGAACAGGAAGACGACGGAGCGAAGACCGCACTCGCCGGCATCTTCGCGCTGGCGGGCCGACAGGGGGAAGAGCGGCGCAGGGTCCGCGGTGCGGAAGGCCTCCTCGACAAGCGCGTCGAACTTCGGTCCCTCCGCGTGGAACCCGTAGGGACCGGACTTCTTCAGGCAGTGGGACATGTCCCCGCTCGCCACGATAGCGACGCGCGCCAGCCGCCCGTCGACGTCGGGAAGGCGCCCGACCGCCCGCGCGGCGGCCTGGCCGTAGCGGTAGTGCGAAAGGAGGTCCAGACCGGAGATGGAGAGGTGGACCAGAGTCGGTCGCGGTCGGTCGCCGAAGGCCTCCGCGATGAAATGCAGCGGCACCACGGCGCCGTGGTCGAGCGCATCGACGGCGGCGGAGGCGGCCTGGCCGGTGCCGAGCGCGGGGCCGGCGGGAAGGGCGTCGCGGCCGGCCTCCTCGGCGAGCAGGTCCGCCATGGCGGCGTTCCCCTGGAAGCGCAGCGCCGGACTGCGGTCGCCGAACGACGACAGATCGCCGGACAGGACCGGCGGCGAGGCGATGCGGAAATAGTCCCCGAAGGCGGGGGCGTGCGGGGTGATCAGGAGGAGGAGGTCGGGCGCGGCCTCCGCAAGGGCGAGAGCCGCGGCGCGCATCGCATCGAGCGTGGGGCGGGCCTCGCGCTCGCGACCCTGGCCGACGCCGGGCACGACGACCGGCGGGTGGGGGAAGAGATAGGATGCCACGATCCGTCCCATGGACGCCACCTCCCCTGCATGCGAGAGCGCTCCGGACGACTTCACGACTTCATTATACGCCTACCTGCATGGACCCGGGGTCACCGCGGGGGTTCCTTGTTCCTTCGTCACGCAACCGCTTCGTCACACTGGATACAACCGGCGATTCCAAGGCGATTAGAATGAATCTGTAACATGACTGATTAGAAAGGGGTGCTTTCAATGGGAAAATTCATCGTCAAGAAGACCTCCGCCGGGTTCAAGTTCGATCTGCTCGCCGCGAATTCACAGGTCATCGCTTCCTCCGAAGTCTATTCCAGCGAGGA
>CAXNDY010000049.1:0-6687 GCA_964201095.1 Saccharofermentanales bacterium | reverse complement strand
GACACCGTCGACTACGCCGCGGTCGCCCCATCGGCTCCGTTTCGCCCGGTACGTCCGGCTCTCTTCGACCAAAGGCTCCGCGAACGTGCGACGGCGGCGGATGCCGTCCGGACCGTTCTGTCCCGCCGGCACCTCGACGGCCGCACCTTCCGCAGCGACCCTGGGGTCTTCACCCTGCTGCGCAGCCGCGACCGCGCCCTGGACGCCGGGAACCACCGCCTGTTCCAGGCGTGCACCATCTTCGGCGGCATCGTCGCGACATCCGATCCGGTCGGCGTCTACTCCCCGTCCATGATGGAGCAGTTCCGTGAGGCCGTCCTCCACCGCGGCTCGCGCCTCTTCGAGAAACGGGTCCACGAACTGAAGAGGGAGCCGGACGGATCCCACTCGGTCGTCTACGACCTGCAGGGCGACCGCCGCGGCATCACGATCGACAAGGCCTGAATTTCGGGTTTCCCCGGGACGACGGTCTACTCGACCGGATTCGCGGGGAGGGATGTCAGGTCGTATGGAGTTTCCTGATAGACATAGTAGTTGAGCCAGTTCGCGAACAGCAGGTTCGCGTGGGCGCGCCATCGGACGACGGGCTCGCGGCCGGGGTCGTCGTCCGGGTAGTAGTTCTTCGGAACGGAGATCGGAAGCCCCTTCGCCCTGTCCCGCTCGAACTCTCCCTTCAAGGTATAGGGGTCGTACTCCGAGTGACCCGTCACGAAGATCTGCCTGCCGTGATTGGCGCTGGCGAGATAGACGCCGGATTCGTCGGACTCGGACAGCAGCGTGAGAGCGGGCACCGCGAGGATGTCGTCCCGCATCACGGTCGTATGGCGGGAGTGCGGGACGTAGAAGATGTCGTCGAAGCCGCGGAAGAGCTTCACGTGCGTGTCGGGGCGGCCGTGGAGGAAGACGCCGAACATCTTCTCCGGCAGGTCGCGCTTCGGGACGCCGAAGTGGTGGTAGAGACCGGCCTGGGCGCCCCAGCATATGTGGAGCGTGGAGAAGACGTTGCGCCGGGTCCATTCGAGGATCCGGACGAGTTCGGGCCAGTAGGCCACTTCCTCGAACGGCATCTGCTCGACCGGCGCGCCGGTGATGATGCAGCCGTCGTAGCGGTTCCCCTCCACCTCGTCGAAGGTCGTATAGAACTTGAGCAGGTGTTCCTCCGCGGTGTTCCTCGGCTGGTAGGACGCCGTGTAGATCAGGTCGACCTCGACCTGCAGGGGCGAATTGCCCAGAAGGCGGAGCAGCTGGGTCTCCGTGGCGACCTTGTTGGGCATCAGGTTGAGGATCAGGATGCGCAGGGGGCGGATCTCCTGGTGGTAGGCGCGGTCCTCGCGCATGAAGAAGACGTTCTCCTGGTCGAGGATGTCTGCCGCCGGCAGGGCGTCGGGGATCTTGATCGGCATTCCGGGCCTCCTGTCTGCTGGAACCCCTGATGGTTCCTAACGGATGAATTCGATGAGGATGGACGAATCGGGGACGAAGGAAGGTTCGGCGCGAGGCACATGGGCAATCGCGGCAACGAGACGGCGGGCTTCCGAAAGCGCCCCGGGAAGGTCGGCGAAGGAGTTCCTTCCGCGGAACCAGGAGCCCTTGACCCTTCCTTCCTCGACGTCCTTCAGGGAAGCCGCGAGGTGGCCAGCCGCGATCGGGTCGACCACGCAGAACTCATAGGGCATGGCGGAATTGACGTATTCATCCGCATCCGCGAGATACTGTCGGAAGCACGTCTCCTCGGAGTGGTCGATCATGGGCCAGTAGTCGAGGGTCTCGATCGCAGAAGCGGACCGGTGGAGCACGTCGCGGCAGATCCTGCGCAGCATGCGCATGTCACGCATGTCCAGCAGCTGGCGGTCGCCGACGAGCGAGCCATACGGCATGATGAAGACCCCCAGCCGCGACTCCCGCGGGATGCTCCCCGAAATCTCGCGACTCAGACCATGCAGACCCTCCACCAGGAGTACGCCGTTCGAAGGGATCCGCACCGGGCGTCCGAGGTTCTCCACGCGGACGCGCCGCGTGAAGTCGAAGTGGGGGACGACGGCCTCCCCACCGGCGAGCAGGTCGGCCAGCTGGCGCGACATCAGGGCGAGGTCGAGGGTCACGGTGCTCTCGTAGTCGGGGCGCCCCTGTTCGTCGGTCGGAACGCCGTCCTGCCCATAGAGATAGTAGTCGTCCAGGGAGATCTTCTCCGTGGCCCGGCCGTGGAACTGGAGCGTCCCCGCCAGACGGTCGTTGAAGGTGGTCTTGCCGGAAGCGGTGGGGCCGGAGATGAAGACGGCCTGGATCCGCGGGTCCGCGGCGACTCGGGCCGCGATGGCGTCGACACGGGCGAGGAACGTCGCCTCGCATTCGTGGACGTAGTGGTCGAGCTTCTTCGTCCCGAGGCTGTCCTCGAGCTCTTCGACGGATGTGCGGACCATGTTCTCGAGTCTTGCCAACGCGTTACCTCCCTCGTGTCCGGAAAATACCCCGATTATATCATGCGGTCGAGGTGCACGGCAGAGGGAGAACGGCTCGTCAAGCCCGTCTCGGGCACTCGGATTTGCGTTGTGGGGAACCCCCCTGCTATAATGCGAAGTCGGTCGCGGGACTCCCGCGCAGGCCTTCCGCACCCGATTCCGACGCGACCCCACCCCGCCAAGCCCCTTCAGGAGGACCCGATGGACCAGAGCCCGACCTCCCCGACGGCGAACGACTCCCTGGTGGCGGAAATCGCCCGCCGCCGTACGTTCGCGATCATATCGCACCCGGACGCCGGCAAGACGACCATGACCGAGAAGCTCCTCCTCTACGGCGGCGCGATCCACATGGCCGGCACGGTAAAATCGCGCAAGGCCTCGCGATACGCGACGTCGGACTGGATGGAGATCGAGCGCCAGCGCGGCATCTCGGTCACCTCCTCGGTCATGCAGTTCGAGTATGGCGGCTACTGCATCAACATTCTCGACACGCCCGGTCACCAGGACTTCTCGGAAGACACGTACCGCACGCTGTGCGCCGCGGACTGCGCCGTGATGCTCATCGACGGAGCCAAGGGCGTCGAGGCCCAGACCATCAAGCTGTTCCACGTGTGCCGCCTGCGCGGCATCCCGATCTTCACCTTCGTCAACAAGATGGACCGCGCGGCGCGCAATCCCTTCGACCTGATGGACGAACTGGAGAAGGTCCTCGGCATCGCCTCCTCGCCCGTCAACTGGCCCATCGGCACCGACGGGGACTTCAAGGGCGTCTACAACCGGGCCTTGAAACGCGTCGAGCGCTTCGACGGCAAGGTGGGCGACCACGGGGCCAGCATGGTCGCGGTCGAGGTGAACTCCGTCGACGACCCCGAACTCGGCCTGGCCCTCGGCGAGGAATACCACAACCGACTCAAGCAGGAGATCGAGCTGCTCGACATCGCCGGCGACGGGATGGACATGGACAAGGTCCTCGCCGGCGAATTGACACCGGTCTTCTTCGGCAGCGCCATCAACAACTTCGGCGTCGAGACGTTCCTGTCGGCCTTCCTCGAGATGGCCCCCCCACCGACCCCGCGCATCGCCCGGGATGGCCCCGTACCGGTCGACGCGGCCTTCTTCAGCGGCTTCGTCTTCAAGATCCAGGCGAACATGAATCCCGACCACCGCGACCGCATCGCCTTCCTCCGCATCTGTTCGGGGCGCTTCGAAAAAGGCCTCGAGGTCCGCCACGTCCGCGAAGGCCGTACGATCCGCCTGTCGCAGCCCCAGCAGTTCATGGCCCAGGAGCGGAGCATCGTCGAGGAGGCCTATGCCGGCGACATCATCGGCGTCTTCGACCCGGGGATGTTCCGCATCGGCGACTCGCTGGTCCAGGGAACGCGCGACCTCGTCTTCGAGGGCATCCCCGTCTTCCCCGCCGAGCATTTCGCACGCATTTCACCCGCCGACTCGATGAAGCGCAAGCAGTTCCTCAAGGGCATCGCCCAGCTGTCCGAGGAGGGCGCCATCCAGGTCTTCAAGCAGCCCGACATCGGCACCGAGACCTTCATCGTCGGCGTCGTGGGCGTCCTCCAGCTCGAAGTGCTCGAATACCGCCTGAAGGCGGAGTACAGCGTGGACGTGCGTCTCTCGCAGCTGAACTACCGCCACTCCCGCTGGGTGGCGGCGGACGCCGAGGGCAAGCCGAGGGATGCCTCGAAACTCAGCCTGACCAGCACCACCATGCGCGTCCTCGACAAGGACGGCATGCCGGTCCTGCTGTTCGAGACGGAGTGGGCCATCACGTGGGCGATAGACCGCAACAAGGGCCTCGTCCTCGAGGAGATCCACGAGAGGACGTAGACGCCGGAATACGTGCTCTAGTTCCCCGTCCGTTTTCATTCAAGTGCCACTATGACAGCCGTTGCCACTCGGCTCTCGCCTCGTACACGGCTGAGTGGCACTAGAATGAAATTCGGACTCTAGTTCCCCGCACGTTTCAGCTCTAGAATCCCCTGAGCGCTTCTTCCTTCATGCCGGAGGGGGCGATGGTCTTCGTGTGCAGCACGGGCTTTTCGGCGAGGCCGACGAGTCCCGCCGGGATCTCCATCCCGCTCTCCGCGGAGAGCTCGTCGAGCAGGACCGCCTCGCTGCGGCCGCGGGCGTAGCCGTTGCCGAAGAGCGCGTCGCATACGCTCGCGCCGAACTTGAGCGGGCTCGCCGTCGAGACGAACACCGTGCGCGTCAGGTCCGAGGTCCGCGCCGCATAGCGCTCGAAGACGTTGAAGCCGACGGCCGTGTGGGTGTCGACGACGGTATCGAAGCGGTCGTAGACCTCGCGGATGGTCTTCAGGGTTCCCGCGTCGTCGGCGAAGCCCCCGACGAAGACCTCCGAAAGGCTCCGGAACGTGTGCGGGTCGACCGTGTAGGAGCCCTTCCCTTCCAGGTCCTTCATCCAGGACGAGACCTTCTCGGCGTCGTGTCCGCCGATCTCGTACAGGAGCCGTTCGAGGTTGCTCGAGACGAGGATGTCCATCGACGGCGCGTTCGTCCGGACGAATTCCCGGCGCCGGTCGTAGGTTCCGGTCCTCAGGAAGTCGGTCAGGACCTTGTTGCGGTTCGATGCGCAGATCAGCTTGTTCACCGGCAGTCCCATCTTCATCGCGTACCAGGCCGCGAGGATGTTGCCGAAGTTGCCGGTCGGGATGACCAGGTTGATCTTCTCGCCGCACTTCATGGGCTCGGTGGGTTCCTTGGGCACCAGGGCCAGCAGGTCGGCGTAGGCGGAGAAGTAGTAGGCGATCTGCGGGACGAGCCGTCCCCAGTTGATGGAGTTGGCCGAGGAGAGGAACACGCCGGAGCGGTCGAGCGCATCGGCGACCTCCGGGTCCGAGAAGATGGCCTTGACGCCGGACTGGGTGTCGTCGAAATTGCCCTCGACGGCCACGACGCGGCAGTTCGAGCCTTCCTGGGTGGTCATCTGCAGACGCTGCGCATCGCTCACGCCCTTCACCGGGTAGAACACCACGACCGAGGTGCCGGGGACGTCGCGGAAGCCCTCGAGCGCCGCCTTGCCGGTGTCGCCCGACGTCGCCGTGAGGATGCGGACCTCCTTCGCCGTGCCGGTCTTGCGCAGCGCGGCGGTCATGAGGCGCGGCAGGATCTGCAGGGCCAGGTCCTTGAAGGCCGCGGTCGGGCCGTGCCAGAGCTCGAGGATGAAGTAGCGGTCGCTGTAGCGGTTGAGCTGGAGGACGGGTGCCGGGGACGGGAGGAACTTCTCCTCGCTGTAGGCTTCCTCGGCCATGCTGCGGAGTTCGGCCGCCGAGTATTCGGTCAGGAAGCGGGACAGCACGGCGACCACGCGGTCGACGTAGGGAACGCGGGTCAGGGCCTCGATCTCGTCGAGCTCGAAGGTCGGGATCGTCTCGGGAACGTAGAGTCCCCCGTCCGGTGCCAGACCCTGGCGGATGGCCTCCGCCGAACCGACGGCGGGCGACTTGCCTCTCGTGCTGATGTAGTTCATTCCCTTTGGTCTCCTTCCGGCTTCTAGCCGAGCTGTCCGAGGCGCGACTGCGCCCGGGAGGCGATGTAGGTTCCATGGAAGTGGTCGATGACGTACTGGTAGTAGGGGCGGGCCTGGTCGGGCTGGGAGAGGAGCTGGTAGCACCGGCCGATATAGTAGGGCACACCCCCGCCGAAGAATCCGGGGTCGACCGCCGACGCCTTGAGGAATGGCACGAGGGCCCCGTTGAAGTCCTTCGCGTCGAAGAGGGCCATCCCCTGGAGCCGCCAGGTCTCGCAGGCGTTGCGGGCGATGCCGTCCAGAAGCGTCGTCGCGTGGGCGAGCAGTTCTCCGGCCGTCCCGGTGACGCCTTCCGCGGTGGTTGCCGACGGCAGCGCGGTCAGCGCCGCACGCGACGAGAGCAGGAGCTCGGCGGCACCGATGACGTCCTTCGCGGCGATCCGCGCTTCCGCATCGATGACGTCCTGGGCCGCCGTCTGGAGAACGACGGATTCGGTGGGAACCGTCGGCGTCGGGGTCGTGGGGATGGGTGTCGCCGTCGGATCGGCCGGAATGGAGACGGCTGCATCGGGGAACTCGGCGTTGAAGGCTTCCAGCAGGGAGCGGAGTTCGGCGGAGACGGGTTTGCCGGATTTGCGGAGTTCGTCGATGCGCGTCAGGATCCACGCCAGCCTGTCGTCGGCGCCGGGCGACGGCGATGGCTCCGCAGTAGCGGTCGGGGGAGCG
>CAXNDY010000048.1:0-6789 GCA_964201095.1 Saccharofermentanales bacterium | reverse complement strand
GGTCCTGGGCGAGCGAACGGAAGAAGAAGTCGATGGGGAGACGCTGTCCGCGGGGCGCGGTCGGCTCGAGCAGCTGCAGGCTCCCGTGCAGGAAGGCCATGTCGCGGTTGGGGGGGATGATGTAGGCGCAGTTCGGCCGCACCACCATGCCGTCCTCCACCTCGTAGACCTGCATCCGCGTGTAGCGCTGGATCAGTTCGGTCAGGATGCTCTTGTGGTCGGGCGCGAGGTGCTGGACCAGGATGAAGGCCATCCCGGGGTCGGTGTCTGCGGGCATGCCCGAGAAGAAGGCTTCGAAGGCCGCGAGCCCTCCGGCGGAAGCGCCGATTCCGACGATGGGGAACCCTTCGGGTGTGGGAATGGTCGCCTTCGGCTCGACGTCGGCAGGCACCATCGCGGGGATCTTCTTCCCTGGGCTGCGGCCGATAGCCATGGCATCCTCCCATTGGCCCATATCGGGCATCCGTCGAATAACTGGATTATACCATCCCGCACGGGGATTCATATCCGTGATCCATTTCTGGTATCATGAATCATCGGCATGCCGCTTTCTGGATCCCTGGATCTGCAGAGGAGGATGGATGCATGAAACGCACGATTTCCTGGGTGCTCGTCTTCGTGGTCCTCGTCTCGGTCTTCACCCCCGCCTCCGCCGTCGCGCAGAGCGCCTATGACCCTCTGGTCCGGCATCTGGCTCCCATCGACCTCTCGTCGAGGGACAGTCTTCCCAAGGTCAACGGCTTCGACTTCGACTACCTTCCGGCGACGTCCGTCTGGAAGAACATCGTCGGCACGACCCAGCCCGCGAAGCTGCAAGGCGTCACGTATTCCCTGGCGGACAACGTCGTGACCGTCGACAAGACCGTATCGGCCTCCATCCGTTCGGCCGGACAGGTCCTCGGAGCAACCTCCGCGACCCGTCCCGCGGAGAGGATCCTCGCCGAAGGCGGCTTCATCTCGAAGACCCTGCTCCAGTCGGTGGCCGGATCACCGAAGGTCCAGCCCGGAACCGTATTCTTCGACCCCGCCGGCAGCACCGCCTTCAAGGTGGTCTCGCCCATGAGTCCCGGCGAGCTGACCTACCCGTTCAGCCAGAACTATTCCCTGACACGCCCCGAGATCAACGAGGTCGTGAAGGAGTTCAACCTGCCCGACCAGGATCTCGACCTCACGTCCGCCAACATCACCGGTTTCGCGGACTCGAAGATCGAGAGCTGCATCCAGACCCCCTCCCTCCTCCAGCCGATGGCGAAGGAGAGCAACTTCCTGCAGTTCAAGCATCTCCAGGACCCGTTGATCTCGATGATCTTCCCTGCCGGGTTCACCCTCAAGGGCTATCTCGGGGACGGCCAGGAGGTCACCGTGTCGCTCAGCGGGGGACTCGGGATCGGCGACCTCGGTCTGGATGCCCGATATTCCGCCTTCGACGGGTACATGTTCGCCCTGGACGTGACCCAGGAGGCCTTCCTCGACGTGGACGTCGGCATCGACGTCAACCAGGAGGTCCGGATCCCCATCTTCGGCATCGACATCGGCTTCGGCGTCGGAAGCGTGACCGGAGGTCTATTCCTGATCTGCACGCTCGACGGGAAGATCAACGTCGAGATCCAGGCCCGTCAGTGGGCGACCACCAGCATCGGCGTCGCCGGATCCACCTTCTGCTGCATCCCGGTCAGTGCGATTCCGTACTTCGGCATGCCGGAGAAGGGAATGACCGGAGACGTGCAGATCTCCGGCCAGATCAACGGAACCATCAAGGCCGGGGCCATGATCGCCATCGAGATCTTCGGCTGGGAACTCGTCGGCGCAGGGGTCTTCGTCGGAGCCGGGTTGACCGTTTCCGCCTCGGTCGGTCCCCCGCCCACCCTGGAAGTCGAACTATACGGACTCGTCCAGGTCTACGTATGCCTCCTGGGTGAACAGTACGACCTGGTGAACTTCCACCTCACCATCTTCAAGCGGAAGCAGAGCGACATGGGAACGACCTACCGCGTGAAGATCGAGGAAGCCGACGCCTACCGCGATCTCGTGGGTGGAATCGTCGAGAAGTACATGGGCGCCAACGCGAAGGTGAAATGGCTACCCGCCTCGGGCGTCACGGTCGGGATCCGCGTCTCGCCGGACGTCGCCAACGGGCCGGTTCCGACGGTCGACTACGCGGCGAACGGCACGGCCAGCTACACGACCAACGAATACGGCGAATTCTGGGCGGACGACATCGACTTGAAGCTGAAGGACAAGGTGCAGGTCCTTCTGGACGACAGCGGTGTCCAGCGGGTTTCGGACTTCGTGCTGCCGACGTTCCCCTTCAGCCGGATCGTGGTCGACGAGGCGGATTACTACAATGACTACGTGGTCGGCCATGTCGTGCCGGTCCAGGTGCGGAAATGGGGCGTCCACACCGGCGTCGCCGCCGAGGAGACCGAGACGCTCACGTATGTCGGCCCGATCGTCCTGGAGGTCATGAAGAGCACGGGGTTGTACTTCGACTACACGCTCGGCCAGTCCACGACCGCGCAGACCGACGCGCTGGGCCGTTTCGTCGCCGACTCCGACCCGGAGCCCGTGGATGCTTCCCCGGCTGAAACGGCGAGCGACGGGCTTCCGCTCGACATCCTTCCCACCGACCGGTTCACCCTGGTGCTCAAGAAGGACGGCTTCCTCGTGACATCCGACTCGATGACCCAGCCGACCGTGGCCTTCGCGCTCCGCCGCGTCATCGAGAAGGAAGAAGGTTCCTCTTCGCGGTTCTTCCAGGGACCAAAGACCATCGACCGGTCCGTCTACAACGAGCGGATCTACGTCATCAACCTCCGCGGCACGCGGCAGCCGACCGACATCTCCTACTCGTACCGGATGATCGGCTTCTCGTCCCAGGACCGGATGTCGAAGGCTTCGCTGTATTTCACCTACCTCGGACCCGGCTGGTCGAACCCCGTCCTGGCCGTCGATCTCCCCTCCAAGGTCATCGCGGGACTCTATCCCACCGAGACCAAGCTGGTGCTCTCTGCAAAACCTGGCGAGCCCGACGGGACCGCGCTCATCGACAACCGCATCTTCACCGAGTGGGTCTGGCAACCGCATACCAACCCGACGGTGATGACCAGCGCCGACCATTTCGAATGCACGACCGGGGACGCGACCTTCCCGCTGTCGGGGACCGGCGTCGTTCCGCTCGCGTTCACGCTGACCGGTGCACCGGCCGGCGTCTCCCTCGACCCGGCGACCGGCGTCCTCACCGTCGCGAAGACCGTCGCTGCCGGCACGTACCTGTTCCCCGTCACGCTCACGGCCGCCAGCACGCAGTATCCCCCCGACATGGTCTTCCCATACGGAACCTACCCGGAATACCGTCAGGACGACTTCCCACCCGTCACGAAGACGTTCACGCTGACCGTCACTTCATCGGCCTCCCCGACGCCGACGACCCCTCCCACGGGCGGGCCGCCGGTCATCACCAGCGCCGACCACACCCAATGCACGTCCGCCGGTGGCTCCTTCCAGGTCACGGCGACCGGAAAGACGCCGATCACCTATTCGCTCAGCTCCTCGAGCATCGCCTTCAATTCGGTTCCCGCCCAGGTCAGCATCCACCCGGATACCGGCCTGATGACGTTCACCTCCGACTTCCCCAAGAAAACCTATACCTTCTACGTCAACGCAGCGAACGGCGTCGCTCCGGACGCGAAGCAGCTCTTCACCCTGACGGTCGGCGCGACCCTTCTCGCTCCCTCTTCCCGGAGCCCGCTTACCCCAGTCCTGTTCGCGACGAATACGATCCACACCCCCGTGAACACCTTCGTCCTTCGGAACGATGACCCGGAGGACCTCTACACCAACGACATGTTCTGGGTGGACGGTTCCGAATACGTCAAATGGGACGGCGTTCTGACCCTGGGCATCGAGGGAGCCATGGTCCAGGCCACCCTGTATGACGGCTCGCCGACCAACGACCACCACCTCTGGAAGCTGACGCCGGAACAACGCGCCGCCGCCAAGGCGGCGAACGACCAGTTGATCGAGGACGAGTCGAAGACCGGAACCGGCTTCGATCTCTCGGACGGCTTCGGCGGTCTGCCCGGAGGATTCGGCACCGGCGACGGTTTCGACCTCTTCGGAGCCGGCGGCGTCCTCGACTTCGGAAGCATCCTCGACGGGTTCGGTCTGCACAAGGGGGGCCTGATCGATGTGGTGCTCGGCGGCGGAAGCGGAACGGTCATCCCGGGCGACGTCTTCGTCGGGCTGGAGGAATCCGCCGGATCCAGGCTGCGGCTGACGCAGAAAGGCGCGACGATCACGTTCGGCAGCGAGGACATCCTCTCGCCGGACGTCGACGCCTACATCGACTTCGGCTTCACGGAGGATGCGCCCCACGCCGAAGGCATGTTGGAGGCGCTGGGCGGCGCCGATGGCTTCACCTACGGATTCGCCCACAGCGGGAAGATGCCCGGGATGGCCCGCTTCGCCATCCAGACCGGTCTGGCCCCGGGTCTCGAGGTCAACGTCTATCGGTTCGATGCGTCGACCAAGACCTTCACCGCCATCGCCGAGGGCCTGCAGGTGGGCGCCGAGGGGTTCGTCGGCTACGAAAACGACACCCTGTCCGAATACGTCATCACGAAGAAGAAACTTGCCGGAGTGGCACGCGCGGACGTCTACGACCGGAACCGGCCGTCGTTCTTCGGACCCTGGACGGTCTGGGCCGGGGGCGGAGCGGTTCTCGTGCTGCTGGTCCTCGGCGCCGTGCTCGTCGCGCGGCGGAGGCGGAGCCGCAAAAAGGAAAAGCCGGCTTCCGTATGATCGGAAACCGGCCTCCGCAGGAGGGGCTGCCGCGCGTCTAGTCCCGCTTCAGGGCATGCGCGGCGAGGTTCGTCAGGGACTCCACCTTCATGCCCATCTCGTAGTGGGCGTTCAGGTCGGTCAGCTGGGAGTGGCAGTTCTCGCAGATGGTGCAGATGGAGGTCGCGCCGGTGGCCTGGACCTGCTCCACCTTGACGCGGGAGGACTTCATGCGGAAGTCCATCTCACCCATGGCGACCAGCCCTCCTCCCCCGCCGCAGCACCAGTTGTACTCGCGGTTCGGGGTCAGTTCGACGAAGTCGCGGGCCAGCTGCCGGATCACATAGCGGGGCGCGTCGTATACGCCACCATTTCGAGCGACCTGACAGGGGTCGTGGTAGGTCAGGCGGTCCTCGATGTTCTTCTTGAGACGGATCCGGCCTCCGCGGACATAGCGGGCGACCAGTTCGATGAAGGCCACGACCTCGAAGTCGTGCGGGCCGGTCTGGTGCTTCATGACGCGGTAGGCCGTGCCGCACTCGACGATGGCGACCTTCTTGACCTTCAGGCGCTCCGCCTCGGCGATGATGCGTCCGGCGATCTCCTTCGTGCGCTTCGGGTCGCCCAGGAAGGCGCCGAAGTTCACGGCTTCGAAGGAACTGAGGGTCCAGTTGATGCCGGCCGCGTTGAGGATGGCGGCGGCCGGGACGATGGAGTGCTTGCCGGACAGGCCGACGAACATCACGTCCGCCTTCTCGACGCCCATCGGAATGGTCTTCTTTCCCGGCGCGGTCGGCCAGAGGGCTTCCACGTCGGGTTCGATGTTCCTGATGGCTTCGGCGAAGCCTTCCTGAGAGCTTTCGACGTCCTCGCCCTTGGCGATGCTCATGTCGGCGAGCATGGAAAGGATCTTGGGTTCCTTGTCGGCGCCGATCAGGAGGAGCTTCGCGATGCTCATGATCTGCTGCGTGTCGATGCCGAACGGACAGAAGACCATGCATCGGCGGCATCCCGTGCACGAGTAGGCCGCGTCGGAGAACCGCTCCACGGCGACGTCGTCCAGGGTGATGGTCTCGCCGAGCCAGGGGGCGATCTTCCCCTCCAGGGAGAAGTACTTCAGGAAGACCTTGCGGACGATCTCCGCGCGGCCGACGGCGGAATACTTGGCTTCCGGCATGGACTGCCAGGCGTGGCAGGCCTCGACGCAGACGCCGCAGTGCGTGCAGGTCTCGAGGTACAGGCGCATGGCGCGGTTGAGCTTGGTCTCGAAGAGTCGCTTGAGTTCGGCTTGCATCGTCGCGTCCATGTCTACTTCCTCCTCAGGAGGTTGATCGGCATCGACAGGAAGGCGTGCACGATCTTCGAAAAGGGCAGCACCACGAAGAACGTCTCGGCGAGGAGGACGTGGATCACGGCGAAGTGGTAGTGGGTTCCGGACAGCCAGGTCCGCGGGTCGATGAACGTGAAGTTGGCGAGGCTGGCGAAGTACTGGCCGAAATCGGCCTTGGTGATGACGAAACCGAACTGGGTCCAGGAATTGCCCCAGCTCATCAGGTCGCCGAAGAGGCACAGGAAGATCGCGAGGATCAGCAGCAGGTAGTCGGCGAGGACGCTGATGTCGCGGTTGGGCGTCTTGAAGCGGCGGAAGAGGAAGTAGAACAGCGGCACCGTGACGCCGACGCCGACGAGTCCGGCGCCCAGCATGTCGCGGGAGGCCTCCGGCACGAAGGAGACGGTCGGCAGAAGGTCGAGGTGGCCGAGGAACAGGAAGAGGAGGGACACGTGGAACATCATGAGGAAGACCCAGAACAGCGGCTGGTGGCGGCGGATCTGGGGCATCGCGAACGTATCGCCCAGTGCCGCGAGCTTCGGTCTCCTGCGCGAGGGGAAGATCTTCAACGAATACGGGGCCTGCGGCGCCCGGAAGATCTGGACCATGCGGTAGACCAGCATCCCGATGCAGAACAGGATGGCGAGGTAGACCAACGGGATCATGATGAAGAACTCGAT
>CAXNDY010000047.1:0-6828 GCA_964201095.1 Saccharofermentanales bacterium | reverse complement strand
AAGGAGATGCGCGACGTGCCTCGGACGGAACTGCCGGAGGGCGTCCGGGAGGGGTCCGTCCTCGTCCGCGACCGGGACCGCTGGGTGCTCGACGAGGAGGATGCGAAGGCGCGTACCGAGCGCATCCGGAAGAAGATGGACGACCTCTGGGAGTAGCGCTCTATTCGCCGTCGCGCTCCGCGAGCCTGCGGAGAATCTCGGCGTGTTCCTTGCGTCCGATGTCGTAATGCCGCAGGAGCAGCACCGACGAGCAGATCAGGATCGGCGCGACGAGTCCCATGATCAGCTGGATCACGAGCACGGCGCTGCCCGGCTGGGCCTGCGGAGTCACTCCGGAATTCGCCACTTCCTGGTATCCGCTCCACTGGAGGGCGGCACTGGCGAGGAGTATGGCGACGGCGCGGCCGGCCTTGAAGCAGAAGTTCAGCGCGCCGTAGTAGGCGCCTTCGGAGTGGATGCCCGTGTTGAGCCGGCACGAATCGACGGCCTCGGGCATGATGGCGTTGGGCATGACGTGGGCCGCCGCGAGCCCGATGCCGATGACGATGACCATGGGGACCAGCAGGGAGACGTCGAGGCCGAGTCCCGGGATGGTGAACCACACCGCCTTGATCACGTCGGCCGGCAGGAGCAGCGTGAAGAGGATGCCGCCGAAGATCAGCGCGCCGACGATGTTCGCGACCTTCTTGTCGTACCGGGCGCTGACCTTGACCCAGAGGGGCAGGGCGAAGGCCGCGACGACGAACATGCCGCCCGCGATGATGTCGAAGGAACTCTCCATGTGCAGGTAGTATTTGAAGTAGTACATCATGTACGCCATGATGATGCCGATGGTGGCCCAGATGAGGAAATAGTAACCCAGCAGGCGGCGGAAGGTCGCATCCTTCAGGATCAGGCCCATGGACTTGAGGAAGGGTTCGTGCCTGCGTTCGACGTCGGACTTCTCCCGGAAGGCGATGACGGGGAAGAAGGGGAAGACGATGAAGGAGAGGCCGAAGATCAGCCCGACGAGGGGGTAGCCGATGCGCTTGGCCGCCGTCACCGCGGTATTGACGGCATCGATGAAGGTCGCGGGGAGGACGCCGGAGGAGACCGCGGCCCGCACCTTGTCGAGGACTTCCTGCGTGAAGGAACCGTTCGAGGAGGTCAGCCCGCCGCGCATGATGTCGAGGATGTTCGGCGGCAGCGCGCCGGAGGTCACGGCGGCATTGACGGACAGCAGGAGGTCCGGCGGGAAGACGACCTGGATGCTGTTGACGATCATCATCGGGACCACGGTGGAGATCAGACCGGTGACGATGGAGAAGAGCATGCGCCAGGCCACGAGCGAGGTGCGTTCGTCGTAGTTCTGCGATATCTCGTTGCCGAGGGCCTGGAAGGGCACGGCGAACATCGTGCTGAAGGTGTCGTAGAGGACGTAGAGCAATATCGCGAGGACCATCTTCGCGACATCCGATACATCGGCGGGAATGCGCCAGATGAAGATGTAGGTGACGCCGAGCGGAACGGCGGAAAGGGCCATGAAGATCCGGCGACGGCCGAAGCGGGACTTCGAGCGGTCGGAAAGGTAGCCGACGAGAGGGTCGTTGACCGCATCCCAGATCCGGCCGATCAGCAGGACCAGGCCGGCGAGCACGGGCTTCAGGCCGAGCACGTCCGTGAAATAGAAGAGGAGGAAGAGGTCGATGATGGTGCCCGACATGCTGTTCGTCGAGTCGCCCGCACCGTAGAAGACCTTCTGCCAAAGGGAAAGTCGGGGTGCACCCAGTACCGGTGTCCCCGCCTCGATTCGGTCGACGGGTCTTCCCAAGGTCTCATCCATGCCGCGTTCCTTTCTGGTTCATCGTGCGACAGACACCCCGGTTCCTGAGAGCCGAGGTGTCTGGGCAAAGCGAAGTCGAAGCGGCCAGGCGGCTGCTTCGGATCAGAACTCGCCGAACGGGTCCGCGCGGTTCTCGCTGGACTTGATGATCAGACGGCCCTGGACGGCGGCGCCTCGCGTGATCTCGAGGATGTTCGCACGAACGTCGCCGATCACGTGGGCGTCATTGAGGATCTGGACGGCGTTGGCGATGTTGAGGTCGCCCTTGACGTTGCCGTTGACTTCGGCTTCCGCGGCGGAGAGGTTCCCGACCGTGACGGAACCCTGTCGGACGTAGGCGGTTCCCTTCACGGTGACGTCGCCCTTGATCCGGGAGCCGGACATCTCGATGCTCTCCGCGGTGACGTTTCCTTCGATGCGGCCGGTGACGCGCATGTCGGCTTCGCAGAAGATATCGCCGACGATCGTGCCGGCGATGTCGAGGGCGGAATTGGTCGTGATCGAACCGGTGATCTTCGTGTCCTTGGTGATCACGGTGCGGGCGACGGGGCCGGCGGGCTGGCCGGGTCTCGGGGGGATCTGGGAGGAGTAGATGTTGGCGGGCCGCTCGACGTTCGAACCGGAATCCGTGTCCTCGGAACCTTCATTGTCTCCGCTGAGTTCGTTCAGGGCCTTCATGAAATTGTTCTTTGCGCTCATCTCGACTCCTCCATGCCTTTTTGGTGTTTCAGCCATTATACCCCAAGGTCAGGAAACTTTGAATGCGATCGGTCGAACATCCGGCGTCAGGAGTTCGATGCGGAACCCCTGGGCCTGCAGCCCTTCGATGATGGTGGGAAGCGCCGCGACGGTGGCCCGCCGGTCGGCCGTATCGTGGGAGAGGACGATCACGCGGCTCTTGCCTTTCGCGGTGGAGAGGACGTTCGCGGCCAGTACGGCGGGGTCCTGGTTGGCGCTGTTCCCGTCCCCGCTCGAACTGTTCCAGTCGTAGAAGGCGAAGCCTCTCCGAGCCATCTCGGCCCGTATGGCGGACCCCTGCTCGGCGGCGAACGAAGTGCTGCTTCCGCCGGGAAACCGGTAGAACGTCGGGGCGACGCCGGTCTCGGACAGGATGTAGCGGTAGTTCGCCTCGAAGTCGCGAAGGAAGCTGTCGACGGAGGCGTAGATGGTGGTGTAGTTGTGCGATGCGCCGTGCATGCCGATCGCGTTTCCGCGGCGGACGACCTCGCGCATGATGTCGGCGTACCTGACGTTGCTGTGGTCGAGGACGAAGAAGGCGGCCTTGACGCTGTAACGGTCGAGGATGTCGAGGATCTCCAGGGTGCGGTCGGAAGGACCGTCGTCGAAGGTCAGATAGGCGACCTTGGCGAGCGGCGCGGAGAAGGTCGGGTAGGTCTGGTGGAAATCGGGGAAGAGTGCGAACGCTCCGCCGATCGGCGTGGGAGACGCGTCCGTTCCGAGGGAGGGCGTCGCATCGGGACCCGGAGTCGCGCTCGGTCCGGCTGTGGGGGACGGGGTAGGGGAGGGCAGGTCGATGGTTTCGTCCGGAGTGACATCGGTTTCGTCCGGGAGAAGGACGACGGAACGCAGCCCATCGAGGGAGAACAGGAGTTCCTGCTTCGCATTCGCCTGGAGCGTGCGGATCCGCTCGAGCACGAGCCGGTCGTGCGTGACCGTCTTCGCGGAAGCCTGGGCCTCCAGCTGTCCGATACGGGTTTCCAGGTCGTGGATGCGGCCGTTGAGGTTCGAGACCTGCACGATATACAGAACGACCATGGCCAGCAGCGCGACCAGCGAGGTCGGCAGCACGACGAAGAGCGCGAATCGGATCAGCTTCTTGAAAAAGGCGACGCTTCCCCATTCTACGGACATCGGGTTCCTCCGGACTCATGAAATCTCGGAGCTCGTGCCCCCGCATGCTTACCGCACCGAACGGCACCTGCTCCGACTGTAACACACATGCCCCGAGCGTACAAGAAAAGCGCCGTGCGCATGGCTTTAGGGGCGGTTATCGACTATCATGGGACAATATGGAGACATCAGGTCGAGGGAGGTATGAAATGGACCCCGTCGTCTTCTATTTCTCCGGTACCGGCAACACCCGATACGTCGCCCGATCCATCGCGACCGGCCTCGACGGTCCGCCCATCGTCCGGTCCATCGAGTCCGTCACTCCCGCGGAGGCCGACGTCCTGATCGAAGGGGCGTCGATGGTCGGGATCGGCTATCCCGTGTACGCGTCCGACCTTCCGCAGCCCATGAAGGACTTCCTCCTGGCACTGGGCTCCCACCCCGGCACGCCCGCCTTCGTCTTCTGCACCCAGTGGATGTACTCCGGCGATGGCGCGCGCGCCGCGACGCGGTATCTGCGGCGTTCGGGCCTCCGGGTCCGCTTCGCCGAGCACTTCCGCATGCCCGACGACATCAGCGTCAGCGCCATCCGCTTCCCCTACACCAACGACCCCGTCCGCATCCGCCGCGTCCTCGCCCGCGCCGACGCACGCGCCGCCGTGTTCGCCCGCCGCATCCGCGGCGCCCCCGCACGCTCCGTCTTCCACCTCCTGCGCCCCCGCCGCCGCGGCTTCAACCCGTTGTCCCGATTCCTCGGCTGGTTCCAGCGCGTTCCATTCCGCGCCACCTTCGATCGCTGGCGCGACGACGTCTCCATCGACCTCGGCCGCTGCACGCGCTGTGGACTCTGCACCCGTCTTTGTCCTTCGGGCAATCTCCACTACGACGCCGCCTCCGACACGTTTCCGACGAACGGTCGCTGCGTGCTCTGCATGCGATGCTACGATTTCTGCCCGGTCGCCGCCGTCGAATACATGAAGAAGCCCCACGACCTCCGCCGCGGGGCACCCTACCGCGGTCCGGAGCCCACGACGCTCGCAGACCTTCTCGCCGATGCAGCCCCTGCCCGAAGGAGGGACGTCCCATGAACGCAACGATCCAGCGCATCGAACTCGGCTTCGTCAACGCCTACCTCGTCGAGACGCCCCTCGGCTTCGTCCTCGTCGACGCCGGCGTCCCAGCCTCCTGGGACCGGCTCAGGGCCGCGCTCGATGCCGCCGGATGTTCGCCCGGCCGGCTCCTCCTCGTCCTCCTCACCCACGGCGACATGGACCATTTCGGCTGCGCGCTGCGCCTGCGCGAGGAATTCGGCGCCCCCATCGCGATCCACCCCGGCGACTGCGGGATGGTCGAGTCCGGCGAAGACCAGATGCGCCGCGGTTCCAGCCTCGCCGTCCGTCTGGCCATGCGCTTCCGCAAGCACCACCCCGACCCCGACGCCCCCTATCTGAGCCCCGACCTTCTGCTGGAGGACGGCCAGAGTCTCGCGGAATACGGCTGGGACGCACGTGTGGTGCATTGCCCCGGACATACCCTCGGCTCCGTCGCCATCCTGACTTCCTCCGGCGACCTGATCGTCGGCGATATCGCGTCGAACATGACGCGACCGGGACCCGGCATGCTCGTCCAGAATGCGGCCGCGTACAACCGGACGCTGGCGATGCTGGCCGCGCTGCCCGCGAAGACGGTCCACCCCGGGCACGGCAGAACGTTCCCACACGAACGGATGCCCCACCGCCTGTAGACTCAAGGATTCCACGAGGGTTCCTCGCGGATTTCACCGGGATTTCACGAAGCGGGGAGATGATTCCTCCAGAAACGAGGTGACCCGAATGGAGATCACGGTTCTGGTAGCGGACGACGACGCGGTCCTGAGGGCCCTGCTGCGGGACATCCTCGGCAAGGAGGGGTTCGAAGTCCTCGAAGCCGCCGATGGGCGCAAGGCGGTCGAGGTGTTCTTCGGCCCGCAGCCCGTCGACCTGGTGGTCCTCGACGTGATGATGCCGGTTCAGGACGGCTGGGAGGTCCTGCAGGAGATCCGCGAACGCTCCGACACGCCGGTGCTGATGCTGACCGCCCTCGGCGACGAGGGGCATGAAGTCCGCGGCCTGCGCAAGGGTGCCGACGACTTCGTCGCGAAGCCGTTCAGCTACGAGGTGTTCGTCGCCCGCGTGCGCGCCCTGCTTCGGAAGGCCATTCAGGCCCGGTCCGCCGAACTGGACGTATGCGGAATCCACATCGACCCGGCGACGCACCGCGTCCTGGTGGACGGTGAGGAGGCCGTGCTCAACCGCAAGGAGTTCTCCCTGCTCGTCTACTTCCTGCAGAACCGCAACCGCATCCTCACCCGGGAGCAGATCCTCGACGCCCTGTGGGGGCGCGACTACGAAGGCGACATAAGGACCATCGACACCCACGTCAAGACCCTGCGCGCGCGACTCGGCGTCCGGGGGGACCGGATCGCCACGGTGCGGGGAGTCGGATACCGCTTCGAGGAGGACGACCGATGACCATCCGCCGGAAGATGACCCTGGGTTTCACGGGCTTCCTGGTCGCCCTCGTCCTCGGAGGGATCCTGCTGAACATGGGCTTTCTGCTCCGGTTCTACATCAACCAGAACCGGGCCTCCTTCCTGTCCACCGCGGCCGTCGTCGCGAAGCAGTACGCCACCGACCGGGCCGGCGTAGAGACCCTGATCGACGGCATCGACCGGCTCGACAACATCAGCTGCACGATCTCCGACGCGCAAGGGCGGATCCTCTACACGTCCTTCCCCGTGAAGACCGATGCGGGGTCCAGAAAGCTCGCCGTCGACATCACGAAGGTCATCCTGGAGAACCGATCGAAACTCTCGACCACGTATGTCTATACCGTCATCGAAAGGCAGGACGGCATGGCCCCGAAGCTCATCTTCGTCCGGCGGCTGGACGACGGCGGCTATCTGGTGCTTCAGAAGGCCATGAAAGGCATCCGGGAGAGCGTCGCGATCGCGAACCGCTTCTACCTCTTCTCCGGTTTCGTGCTGCTGCTGGTCGGCGGCGTGTTCGTCTACTTCTACGCAAAGCGGTTGACCCGACCCATCGTGGAGATGAGCGAGGTCGCCGAGGAGATCTCGAAACTGGACTTCAGCCGACGCGTAGGAACGGCGCAGCGGG
>CAXNDY010000046.1:0-6902 GCA_964201095.1 Saccharofermentanales bacterium | reverse complement strand
CCCTCTGAAACTCCCGTTGTCTCGTATCGTCTGGGTGGATCCGAACCGGTTCGCGAACCTCCCGGAACGCGACAAGTACGAGGTCGCGCGCATCGTAGGCCGCGTCAACCGCCTGACGGGCGACCGGGAGGCCGAACCGCTGCTCCTTGCCGGTCCCGGACGCTGGGGCACGAGCACGGCTTCCTTCGGGGTTCCTGTCACGTTCTCCGAAGTGTCGAACGCTTCCGTGCTGTGCGAGGTGGCCTTCCGGACCGCCGGGCTCATGCCCGACCTGTCCTTCGGCTCGCATTTCTTCCAGGACCTCGTCGAAGCCGACGTCTTCTATGCCGCGGTCTACCCGGAACGGGAGGGAACGCAGCTCGACATCGGCGTTCTCGACCGGTTTCCGGACCGTCTCGTGGAACTGCTGCCGAACGCCGCGAGATTCGAGGGTGTCGTCCGCGTCCTCGATCCGAAGGGGCGGATCCGGTTCGCCGCGGACCCGACCGACCGGCGACTGATGCTCTACGAAGTCCAGCCGTAGGGGAAAGGGTCGTCCGGGCTTCCTCGAGACCTTCGACTCGATCGGATCCGCACGAGTCGACTCAAACGTTTGCATGGAGCCCCTGGAATTGTGTATCATGATGCCAGATGGAACCTTGGGCGATCGAACGTCTGGAAAGGGTTTTCATGACACCGATGAAGCCGACCGGAGACCAATACCGACTGATCGTCGAGTCCGCTCCGAACATGATCTGGCGGGCCGGTACCGATTCCCTCTGCAATTATTTCAACGCGACGTGGCTCGCGTTCACCGGAAGGTCCCAGGATCAGGAATGCGGGAACGGATGGGCGGAAGGCGTGCACCCCGACGACTTCGACCGTTGCGTGAAGATCTACCAGGAGAATTTCACGGCCCGCACCCCCTTCGAGATGGAGTACCGTCTGCGCCGCTACGACGGGGAATGGCGATGGATCGACGACATGGGCGTGCCCTTCCGCGACGACACGGGCGCGTTCGCCGGGTTCATCGGCAGCTGCATGGACGTGACGGACAAGATCGAGGGGAACCTGCTGAGGGAGATGGCCCGGATCGACGGCCTGACCGGTGCCCTCAACCGGCAGTACTTCGAAAGCCTCGCGCGCATCGCCTTCCAGAAGTCCGCCCGTTACGGCACGGAACTCTGCGTGGCCATGCTCGACGTAGACCGGTTCAAGGGCATCAACGACACGTACGGCCACCAGGCCGGCGACGCCGTGCTGCAGGGGATCGCACGCACGCTCCGATCCAACGTCCGCGAGTTCGACCTGGTCGGACGCTTCGGCGGGGATGAATTCATGCTGTTTCTTCCGGACACCTCGCAAAGTGAGGCGTCCATTCTGCTGGACCGCCTGGAGGAGAGGATCCGTGCGCTGGAATTCATCTTCCAGAAGCTGGGAACCGAGGGACGGCATTCCGTCCAGGTCTCGGTCACCTTCGGACTCGCCGAGCGCAGGACCGAAACGTCCCTCGAGATGCTGATGGCTCTGGTCGATACCCGTCTATACGAGCGCAAGCACCCGACCTGAAACTGCGGCTTGATTCTCCTGGAGTCTCGTGCTATTTTTAAATTATCCATTGCTTAAACAAATGGATGAAGTGAATAGCCCCGAGACGAAAGGACGGAAGATGCCATGAAGAAAGCCAGCTCGGATTTCCGCTACAACACCGGAGCCTCGCGCGTGCCGTGGGCGGCCGTGGGTGAGAACTACAACGCCAAGGACGTGATGGCCATCGTCGAATTCCTGATGCAGGGCGAGGGCAAGGACTACGAAGCTGCGCTCAAAGCCGTCCGTGAGAACGTCACGGCCCTTTCCGCCCTGTCCGCGGCGCCGGGCAAACTCTCCCTCGGGTCGAAGGTCGAACAGGCCGAAGCCGCCGTCGACAAGTACCTCGGCACCGCGGGAAGCCTCTTCGTCACCAACGCGACCGCCGGTTTCGAGATCGCCTTCAAGTACGCGAACCTCGGCCCGGGGGATGAAGTGATCGTTCCCGCCATCACCTTCATCGCCACCATGGCCTACCCGCTGTCGGTCGGCTGCAAGGTCGTCTTCGCCGACATCGACCCGAAGACGCTGAACATGGACCCCGCGGACGTCGCGAAGAAGATCACGAAAAGGACCAAGATGATCGTCCCCGTGCACATCGGCGGCTATCCCTGCGATATGGACGCCCTCAACACGCTGGCGAAGAAGCACGACATCCTCGTCCTCGAGGATGCGGCCCACGCTTTCGGCGCCATCTACAAGGGCAAGAAGATCGGCACGATCAGCGATTTCACATCGTTCAGCTTCCACGAGGTCAAGAACATGACCTCCTTCGGTGAAGGCGGCATCCTCACCACCAACCTCAAGGAACTCCGCCCCGAGCTGAAGCGCGCCCGCTTCCTCGGCCTGAACTTCACCCGCAAGATCAAGGACTGGCTGTACGACATCACCGCGATTCCGGGCAAGTTCGGCCCCTTCGTCGCCGGCAACAGCTCGACCACCGAGATCCAGGCCCTGGGCCTCTCGCTGCAGCTGGAGCGCTACGACCGCATCATCGCCGAGCGCACCGAGGCCGCGGTCTACATGACGAAGCGCCTGTCCGGCAACCCCGCCATCCTTCCCCAGGACATGGGCAGCAAGGACGTCGTCCCCTCGTTCCACCTGTATCTGCTGCAGATCGACCCCGCCAAGGCCGGCGGCGACATCCAGGTCCTCAAGAAGAAACTCGAGGAGAAGGGTGTCACCAACATCCCGCACTTCGGACCGCTCTACCGCTTCGACGTCCTCCGCTCCCTGGGCTACGATGCGGATGCGATCGCCGCGACCTGCCCAGTCTGCGAAGAGGTGTTCTACCACCGCTTCACGCATCTTCCCATCTACGGCCTTTCCATGGACCAGCTCGCGTATATGGCGGATGCTGTCCTGGAGTCCGTAGCGGAAATGCAGAAGGGAATGTAGGGATATGTGCATGGTGATCGGCGTACCCAAGGAAATCAAGAACAACGAGAACCGCGTTTCCCTGACGCCAGGTGGCGCCTACGCGCTGGTCAAGGCGGGTCATCGCGTGCTCGTGGAGAAGTCCGCCGGTGAAGGCAGCGGGTTCTCGGACGAAGAGTATGCCGCCGTCGGAGCCACCCTCGTCCCGACCGCTGCGGACGTGTTCAAACTCGCCGATATCATCGTCAAGGTCAAGGAACCTCTCGCGGCGGAGTACGGACTCCTGCGCGAGGGCCAGACCCTGTTCACCTACCTGCATCTGGCACCGAACCGCGAGCTGACCCAGGCCCTGATGACCCGCAAGGTCACCGGCATCGCCTATGAGACCGTGCAGCCCGCCGACGGCTCCCTGCCCCTGCTCGCTCCGATGAGCGAGGTCGCGGGCCGCATGTCCGTGCAGGTCGGCGCCGCCATGCTGCAGAAGTACAACGGAGGCATGGGCGTCCTGCTGGGCGGCGTGCCCGGTGTCAAGCCTGCCAACGTCCTCATCATCGGCGGCGGCACCGTCGGCACCAACGCCGCCAAGATGGCCGTCGGTCTCGGCGCGCACGTCACCGTGATGGACATCAACAAGAGCCGTCTGGCCTATCTCGACGACATCTTCGGCGGTCGCGTCACCACGCTGATCTACGACGAATACGCCGTCACCCAGGGCGTGAAGGAAGCCGACCTCCTGATCGGCGCCGTCCTCGTCGCCGGAGCCCGCGCGCCCAAGACCGTGACCGAGGAGATGGTCCGGACCATGAAGAAGGGTGCCGCCATCGTCGACGTCGCCATCGACCAGGGTGGCTCGATCGAAACCATCGACCACGTCACGACCCACGACACCCCGTACTTCGTGAAACACGGCGTCGTCCACTACTCCGTCGCCAACATGCCCGGCGCGGTGCCCAAGACCTCCACGCTGGCGCTGACCGGCGTCACGCTGCCGTACCTCCTGCAGCTCGCGAACAAGGGTCCGAAGGCCGCGATGCTCGAGAATGCGGCCCTCCGCAAGGGACTGAACACCATCGACGGTCAGGTCACGTACAAGGGCGTCGCGGAAGCGCTGGGCTACCCCTACGCCGACGCCGAAACGCTGCTTCAGGCGTCGAAGTAGCACGTCGCCCTGCGCCCCGATCGACATCCCAACGCCCCATTGACAGCCCCTGCCGCGATACAGCAGCGAACGCACCCGAAAGGGTGCGTTCGTCCGTTGTAGGCGGGTCGGTCCGATGATGAATATTGACGTCCATCGATGAATGGGGTATTCTTCCGTCATATCGATGACCATCGATGGAGGAGAGGGAAGCCGCATGGACAAACAGGACGGATCCGCTGCGTTCAGAGCCCTGGGAGAACCGGTTCGTCTGCGCATCCTGCAGCTGTTGGCTTCCGGGGAGGTCTGCGGTTGCGATCTTCTCGAAGATCTCACGATTTCCCAGCCGACCCTTTCCCATCACATGAAGGTCCTGGTCGACAGCGGTCTCGTGGTGGCGCGGCGTCGGGCGGTCTGGGTCCACTACGCGCTCCGGTCGGAGGGCTTCGAGGCGCTCCGACGCACGATCGATGAACTGACCGCACCCGGAGCGAAGGCGCCGGAAGAGGCCTCCGGAAGCTGCTGCAGCCGGAAGGGGAGGGGCACATGACGGAAAACGGGACCCCCACGAAGCGAAGACTCACCGGGAAGATTCCGTACCCGGTACCGGTTCCGTACCCGGTACCGGTTCCTCAGGTCTCGACGAAGCTATCGGCAGCCGACGTCTGGGGGACCTGGAAGTCGCGGTGGGCCATGGGGCGCGACGACTACAGCGTCGCGGCCGGTCTCTACCGCGTCGGGGAGCCGACGGCGGAGTCGCCCGTCCTCGTCACGTCCAACTACAAGATGACCTTCGACAGTCTCCGCAAGGAACTGGGCGGAATCGACGCCTGGATCCTCGTGCTCGACACGAAGGGCGTCAACGTCTGGTGCGCCGCCGGAAAAGGCACCTTCGGCACGAAGGAACTGGTACGCAGGATCGAAGCGACGGGCCTTTCCGCGCGCTTATCCCACCGGAAGCTGATCCTGCCGCAGCTGGGCGCGGTCGGAATCGCGGCCCACGAGGTGAAGAAGGCATCCGGGTTCACCGTCGTCTACGGGCCGGTGCGCGCGGCCGACCTGCCCGCCTACCTCGCGGCCGGCCAGGTCGCGACGCCTGCCATGCGACGCGTCCGCTTCACGGCCCTCGACCGCCTGGTCCTGACCCCGGCCGAACTCGTCTTCACCTTCCAACCCGCCGCTATCGCCCTGGGCGTCCTCTTCATCCTGAACGCCCTTGGTATCGGCTCCTACGGAATCGTCGACCTCTACGCCCTGGCCGGCACGCTCTTCGTGGGCTGCGTCCTGACGCCGGTCCTGCTTCCGTTGCTCCCCGGCCGCGCGTTCGCCCTGAAAGGCGCCGAACTCGGCCTTCTATGGGTGGTCGCCGTGGCCCTGCTGAACGGGTGGCCAGCCGCTCCGACGCTTGCCTGGCCGCGGGCGCTGGCCTACCTGCTGCTCCTGCCTTCGTTGTCCGCCTTCCTCGCCATGAACTTCACCGGCAGCACGACCTTCACGTCCCCGTCCGGCGTCAACCGCGAGATGCGGTCGGCCGTTCCCACTATGTTCGTCGCCGCGGTCGCAGGCGTCCTGGTGTTGCTCGTCGACGGCTTCGTGCAGGTCTTTTCGTGAAAGAGGGGTTCGTGCCATGAAACAGCAGTATCTGACGAACGTCGTCACGCTGGTCTATACAGAAGAGAACTGCAGCGGGTGCGGCCGATGCGCCGAGGTATGCCCGCACGCCGTCTTCGAGATGCAGGGTCGCAAGGCCCGGGTCATCGACCGGGACCGCTGCATGGAGTGCGGCGCCTGCGCGAGGAACTGCCCGTCCGACGCGATTTCGGTGCATGCGGGCGTCGGATGCGCCGCCGCGATCATCCAGGGCATGTTGACCGGCAAGGAGCCGAACTGCGGAGGGCCCGACTGCGGCGACAGCGAAGGTGACGATGGCGGCGGCGTGCGCTGCTGCTGACAGCGTCGAGCCGAAGTCCGGAGCGAAGTCTTCGCGGTCGGCCCTAGTCGCGCAGCACGCGCATCGCATTCAGCACCGCGAGCAGCGTGACGCCGACGTCGGCGAACACAGCTTCCCATAGCGTCGCCACACCGAACGCTCCCAACAGGAGGAAGACGCCCTTCACGCCGAGTGCGAAGGCGATGTTCTGCCAGACGATGCGCCGGGTCCTCCGGGCAATCCGAATCGCGACGGCCACCTTCGAGGGTTCGTCGGTCATGAGCACCACGTCGGCCGCCGCGATGGCGGCATCGGAACCGAGTCCACCCATGGCCATCCCGACGTCCGCCCGCATCAGCACCGGCGCGTCGTTGACGCCGTCGCCGATGAACAGGACCTTGCGGCCCGGAAGCATGTCGGATTCGAGACGTTCGAGCTCCGCGACCTTGCCGTCGGGCAACAGTCCGGCGCACACTTCGTCCAGTCCGAGACGGCGTCCCACGTCCTCGCCGACCAGGCGCGTGTCGCCCGTGAACATCAGCAGACGGCGGACGCCCATGGCGCGCAGGTCGTGCACGGCGGCTGCCGCATCGGCGCGGAGTTCGTCCGAAACCACGAGATGGCCCAGATACGCTCCATCTGCGGCGACATGCACGACCGTGCCCGACTCGCTCGGCTCGTCGCAGACGACGCCCTGCGCCGCGAGGAAGCGCGCGCTGCCCGCGAAGACGACGCGACCCTCGACCTCGACGCGGGTGCCGAGGCCCGGCGTCTCTTCATAATTCCGCAGCGGCCGGCGGTCGACCGACTTCCCGTAGGCGTGGAGGATGGAGAGGGCGATCGGGTGGATGGAGAAGGCTTCGGCCTGTGCGGCCGCCTCGAGCAATGCAG
>CAXNDY010000045.1:0-6917 GCA_964201095.1 Saccharofermentanales bacterium | reverse complement strand
ATCGACCTCGACGTACGTGGCCTTGTCGGGGGCGTTCTCGGGCGACTTCATGGTCTTGAGCAGCTTGTCGTACTGCGGCTCGTTGGCGGGGTCCTCGAGATCGGCGCCCTCGTGGCTCAGGTGCCAGAGGTTCTTGTCCATCGAGTAGTTGTCCTTCTTGGTGACGGGAATGGGGATGCCGCGGCCGACGGCGTAGTCGATCGCCTCCTCGCGGGAGCGGATGTCCCAGACGCGCCAGGGGGCGATGATCTTGAGCTCGGGGGCGAGCGCCTTGACGGTCAGCTCGAAGCGGACCTGGTCGTTGCCCTTGCCGGTCGCGCCATGGGCCACCGCGGTCGCGCCCTCGCGCTTGGCGATCTCGACCATGCGCTTGGCGATCAGCGGACGCGCGAAGGACGTGCCCAGCAGGTAGCGGCCCTCATACATCGCGCCCGCCTTGAGGGTGGGGTAGATGTAGTCGGTGATGAACTCTTCCTTCAGGTCCTCGATGAAGATCTTCGAGGCGCCCGTCTTGATCGCCTTCTCGTTCAGCGGGTCGAGCTCCTCGCCCTGGCCGACGTCGGCGGCCATCGCGATGACCTCGCAGTCGTAGTGCTCCAGCAGCCATGGGATGATGATCGAGGTGTCCAGTCCTCCGGAGTAAGCCAGAACGATCTTTTCCTTCGCCATGTCGAATCCCTCCCTGACAGTCCGGTTCCTTCCGGCGCTGCATAATTATGGAAAATTGTGGGTATTATACCATCGCGCATCCGGTCGCTTCAAGTCGTGCGTGCCGCGGACCCAGGCGACGCCTACCCCCAGTATACATCGCGATCCCGAATCCTTTGCAGCTCATCTCCGTGTATAATCATTTCAGGTTCCACGCGCGATGCAAAAGCCATGAAGGAAGGATCTCCCGCATGCACGACATCGCCATCCTCGGCGCAGGTCCCGCCGGCTCCACGCTCGCCCGTCTCCTCGGGCGGAAATACCGCGTCCTCCTCGTCGACCGCCGCCGGCTCGATGCCGCGCCGTCCCCCGGCCGGTTCGTCAAGAGCTGCGGCGGGCTCGTCTCCCCCGACGCGCAGAAGGTGATGGCCCAGTTCGGCCTCGGCCTGCCGGCCTCGGTCCTCGTCGGCCCGCAGCTCTTCACCGTCCGGACCCTCGACCTGCCGAGCGGCCTCGAGCGCTACTACCAGCGCTTCTACATCAACGTCGACCGCGAGCGCCTCGACCGCTGGCTCGCCTCGCTTGCGGTCCATGCCGAGACGCGCTTCGGGTGCCTGTGCACCGGCGTCGAGCGCGATGCGGGATCCTCCGCGGAGACTTCCCCCTTCACGCTCCACCTCAGGCCGGACTCAGGCGCTCCCGCCTTCACCGAGCGCGCCCGCCTCGTCGTAGGCGCCGACGGCGCCGCGTCGATGATCCGACGGCTCGCCGCACCGGACGCCCCGGCTCCGAAGCGCTACGTCGCCGTCCAGGAGTGGTTCGAGGCGGCCGACCCGCAGCCGTTCTTCTCCTCCTTCTTCGACGCCTCCATCACCGACTTCTACGGCTGGAGCGTCCCCAAGGACGGCCGCCTCCTCGTCGGCGCCGCCCTCGCCCCCGGCCCCGAGGCGCTGCCGCGCTTCGACCGCCTCAAGGCCGGCCTCGCCGCCTTCGGCTACGACCTCTCCCGCCCCTGCGGCCGCGAGGGCTCCCAGCTCCTGCGCCCCGTCTCCCTCCGCCAGATCGCCCTCGGCTCCCGCGGTCTCGCCCTCGTCGGCGAGGCGGCCGGCTTCATCAGCCCCAGTTCCGCCGAGGGCTTCAGCTACGCCTTCCGCAGCGCCCTCGCCCTGGCACGGGCCCTCGAACCCGGCCTCGAGGGCTGGGAGTCCCGCTACCACCACGCCACGGCTCCGCTGCGCACCAACCTCCTGCTCAAGAACCTCAAGTCGCCGGCGATGTACGTGCCCGCGCTGCGCCGCCTCGCGCTGCGCTCCGGCCTGATGAGCCACGGCCTGCACGAGGGGGCGACATGACCGCTGCAAGCGACCCGCACGCCGAGCGCAGGCGCCGCTGGCGCGATTTCCTGGACCTGCGCCTCCCCCCGCGGTCCCTCTTCCTGGTCGACGTCCAGGGCGCCCCGGAACGCCCCTTTCCTTTCCCGGAGAACCGCCGCGCGCGCATCGACTGGGCGCTGTCCGCGCACGAGCGGAGCCTGTCGATCGCCGAGTGGCTCGCGGACGACCGCGTGCCCTGCCTGCCCGTCTACACGGGCACGGAGATCTTCGCCGAGGCATTCGGGTGCCGGGTGCACCGTCCCGCCGACAACATGCCCTTCGCCCTGCCGCTCGTCGCCGATGCGCGCGAGGCGGCTGCGCTGAAGCGACCGGGACTGGATGCGCGGCCGCTGGCCGAGCTGTTCGGGATTGCCGACGAACTCGTGGAACGGGCGGGGAAGGACGCGGTCCTGCAGATCCCCGACATGCAGAGCCCGCTGGACGTCGCCGCGCTGATCTGGGAGAAGGGCGATTTCTACATGGCCCTCGTGGATGAGCCCGAAACCGTGCTCGGACTCTGCGCGAAGATCCTGTCGCTTCAGACCGAGTTCTTCGACGTCTGGTTCGGGCGTTACGGACACGCGTACGCGGCGCACTACCCCTCCTACTACATGGAAGGGGGCCTCACGGTCTCCGAGGACGAGGTCGGAGCCGTGGACCGTGCGATGTTCGAGAAGTTCGCGCTGCCGGACCTCACGGCGCTGTCCGACCACTTCGGCGGGCTCGGGATGCACTGCTGCGCCAACGCTCGGCACCAGTGGGAGGGGTTCCAGCGGATCCCGAACCTGCGGCTGCTGAACCTGGTCCAGCCGAACGATGTCCTGGACGATGCGCACCGTGCGTTCGCCGGGGCTACGTGCCAGTACCACAACTGGACGGGTCGCGGTGAGCCGTGGACCTGGCCCGCGCAGACGCCCGCCGGGGCGCGGATCGTCTTCGAAGCTCCCGCCGTCGACAGGGAAGAGGCGCTGCGCATCGCGGAGGGATTCGCGAGGGCGCTGGGCCGGTAAGGTGCCCCGCTCCGCATCCGCGCTATGCTATGATGGACGCAGAGGACCCGGTATCTCCCTCAAGTCCGGCATCTCCCCAGAGCCCCGGTGCGATCCACCGGACCTTCCCGACAGGAGGATGAACCCGATGAACATTCCCGTGATCGCCGGTCTGTCCATGACCACCTGGGGTGGCCTGCTGCTCGTGATCCTGATCGTCTTCCAGATCCTCAATGGCAAGCACATCATCAAGGTCCCGCCCGCCTGCCACAAGGTCACCGCCATCGCCATCCTCGCGCTCGCCCTGATCCACGCCCTCGTCGGCATCGGCACCGCGCTTGGCTGGTTCTAGCCGCTTCCTGAAGCTCGCGCTCGCGGGCCCGGCCGCCTTTCTCGTCGCGGCGGCCGCCGCGGCCGCCATCGTGCCCGTCCTCCCGGGCGGCAGCCTCGGGAACGCGCTGCTGGCGGCCGGCACGTTCGGCGCGCTCGGCATCCTGTATCTCTTCGTCATCGGGCTGGTCTTCGGCAACCGGCGGCTGCCCACCGAAGAAGAGCGCAGCGCCGAGTTCCTCCGCCTCGTCGGCCGCGCGGAGGGCGACCCGCATGCCTTCCACCGGACGCTGCGGCGCATGACCCGCCTCGGCGGCGTCTACATCGCCCTGCTGCTCTCCCTCGACCTCCTTTCCCTGGTCGGTGTCGTCATGCTGGGCGTCCAGACCGACGTCTCTCCCGGCGCGGGATCCACCCTCGCCGCAGGACTCGTCGCCGTCGTCTACACCGTCCTGCGCGCGCTCTACATCCGGCCCGAGGAGCCCGTCGGCCTCGCCCTCGAGCCGCAGCGCTACCCCAACCTGCACGCCCTGATCGGCCGCGCCGTCGCCAGGACCTCCGCCCCGCCCTTCGACCGCGTGTCCGTACTCCCCGACGCCAACTGCCGCGTCGGTAGCGTGCCCGTCGGCTTCGGCTTCCGCAGGCGGAACGAGATGGACATCGGACTCCACCTGCTCGAGATCCTCGACGACGAGGAACTCGAGTCGGTCTTCCTGCATGAGATCGCCCACGTCTACCAGAAGGACACCGAAGTCGGCAGCAACGTCTATCGGAACGTCGTCCGCTGGGTGAAGATCGTCGAAGCCTGCCAGAAGCGCGGCGTCCTCGTGAACGCGCTGCTCACCGGCTTCGCCCGCCACTACGTCGAGGCGCTCGAGATGCGGGTGGCGGCCGTCTCGCAGCAGCGCGAGTCCCTCGCCGACGCCGAGGTCGTGCTCCACGTCGACGCGGAAGTCTACCGCTCGGCCTGTGCGAAGATGACCCTCATGGACGACTTCGTCTCCCGCTTCGCCGAGTCCGGACAAAACGACATCCGCGCGCTGCCCGAGCCTCCCACGGACTACTTCGCGCGCCTCTACCGTTCGTTCCACGCCGCATTCGACGCGCGGGGGGATCGCTGGCTTTCCCGACTCTGCCTGCGTTCCTCGACCCGCGAGGAGAGCCACCCCAGCTACCGCGAGCGCATGGAGCGCCTCGGCGTCGCCGACCCGGCCGCACCCGTGCGCTTCTCCTCCACCGGCCACTGCGCCGCCTTCGAGGTGGCCCGCCTGACCGACGAATTCAACGCCCAGCTGCACACCCGCCTGGCCGACAACTGGGAGAAGATCACCGAGCCCTGGCGCAAGGCCTCCGCGACCGTCGCCAGTTACGTCCCCGCGAACGACTTCGACGCCGACCTCGAAGAGGGTCTCGCTCTCGAGGAACTCGGACGCAACGAGGAAGCGCTGGCCTTCATGGAAGAGGTCCTCTCCAGAAACCCGGACGTGCCTGCCGCGCTGTTCCGCGTCGGCCTGCTGCGCCTCTACCTCGACGACCCGGGCGGCATCGAGCCCCTGCGCCGCGCCATGGACCTGAGCGCGGAATGCGTCGACAGCGGCCTCCAGGCCCTCTGGGGTTTTCTCCACGAGAACGGGATGCTGGACCGGAAACGGGAACTGGAGCCGTGGGCGAGGTCCCTTCAGGCGTCCGCGACCCGCGTGCGCGAGGAACTCGAGAGTCTCGATGTGCACGACGTCTTCGAACCCGCGGAGATCGGCGACGACGCCCGCGAGCGGCTCCACGAGGGGCTAACCGCCCTTCCCGGACTCACCCAGGCCTTCCTCGTGCGCAAGCGGCTCAAGGAGTCCGAGGGGTGGCTGCTCGTCCTCGCCGTCCTGACCCGCAAGGGCGCACCGGACGCGGACGCGCTCTACGCACTGCTTGCCGGGATTTCCGAACACACCTTCGTCCTCGACCTGCGCACCGCGGGCTTCCGCTTCGTGAAGCCCATCTCCAGGGTGCCCGGCGCAGAGGTCTTCCGCAGAGGCAGATGACCGCGCACCGGTGCGCACGACAGGGGAGGCCATCATGGAACCGCCGAAACTGCATTTCCTGGCCAATCCGACACTCGAGACCGAGCGGCTGGTCCTGCGACGACTGACGCTCGACGACGCGCCCGACGTCTTCGCGTACGCCAGCGACCCCGAGGTCACCCGCTTCCTGCTCTGGGACACCCACGCCTCCCTCGAGGACTCGGTGAAGTTCATCCAGTGGTCCATGGACCGCTACGAGAAGGACGAGGCAGGGGAATGGGGCATCATCCTCAAGGAGACGGGACGCCTGATCGGCTGCCTGGGCATCGTCAAGCTCAATTCCGCCCACTTCTGCGCCGAGATCGGATATGTCCTTTCCAGACCGCACTGGCGCAAGGGCTACATGCCCGAAGCCCTGCATCGCATGGTCCGGTTCTGCTTCGAGGACCTGGGCCTCAACCGCGTCGAAGCCGTCCACGCCGTGGAGAACGGCGCCTCCGGACGGGTCATGCAGAAGGCCGGCATGAGCTATGAGGGAACCCTCCGACAGAAGGCGTTCACCAAGGGACGGTTCTGGGACGTGAAGTCCTATTCGGTGCTGAAGAGCGACGGACAGCCGACCTAGGGCCGGTAGACCAGACGGTCGAACTCGCGGAGGAGGTGGAGATTGCGGAGCGCGACATCCGCCTTCCACCATTTCTCGGAGATCGCGAACTCGCGCGGGTAGGCTCCCCAGGTCCACGAGATGTCCCAGACGCCCTGGGCGTTGCGCGTCTCCAGCAGGAAGTCGAGTTCCCGCTCCAGCACCGCTTCGTTCCCTTGCAGGAACGGGCTGTCGGAGGCCCGGACGAACCAGGACGGACGGCAGGCGTACCCCGTCCACTTCGTCGGGTCGCGCACGATCAGCGCGTCCGCGCGCCTGCGGGCGGTCGCGGCGGCCTTCGCGTGCGGCAGGACGTCCTGCAGCCCGGCCTCCGCCACGGCATCGAGCAGCGAGATCACGCAGGCCAGCGGGTGGAAGTCCAGCGGCTCGCCGTCGAGGAAGGCGTCGAGCAGGACGCGTGCCAGGTCCACGGTCTTCGCGTACGCGTCCGAGGTGCAGTCGTCGAAGCGCAGGAGGAAGCCGACGAGGATCGCGGTAGGGTTGAAGTCCGAGCGGTCCGGGGCATCCGACCCGCAGGACCACCACGGCGCGTGGGCGAAGAGGTCGTTCGACGGGATCGTGAGGCGCCAGCGGCCGTCCGTGAAATCGCAGCCGCTGTGGAGATACTTCAGCATCCCCTGGACGACGGGGTGCTCGGCGTCGTCGAAGCCGATCTCGTCCAGCAGGGCGACCGCCGTGCTGGTCTGCAGCGGCGAGGAGGCGGGGTTCCAGGAGTCGGGCTCCAGCGCGTGGCCGAAGCCGCCGTCGAGGTTCTGGAAGGCCGCCAGGGTCTTCAGCACGTCCTCCCGGGAACCCTCCTCGAAATGGAATCTCCAGCGGGCGAAGTCCAGGGGACGGGCGTTGCGGTGGATCCAGCCCTGGATCCTCTCGAATTCGATGGCGGACATTTCCATGTGGCTCT
>CAXNDY010000044.1:0-6925 GCA_964201095.1 Saccharofermentanales bacterium | reverse complement strand
TACTTCGACGCCTGCGCCGCCGGCACACTCTGCGAAGGCGCTGAACTCGACATCCGCCGCATCCGCGTGAAGATGCGCTGCCGCTCGTGCGGCGAACTTTTCGAACGCATCCCTTTCTCCTTCTCCTGCCCGAAGTGCGGAGCGGACGGGGAACCGACCGGAATCGGACGGGAATTCGACGTCGTTTCCGTCGACGTCGAAACAGGTAGGGAAAGAACGGAAGAAGAAGGAGACCCATCATGACCGATATCCGCCGCATCGCGGTCCAGGAAGCCGTCCATGGCGAGAACGACCTGTTGGCCGCCGGCGTGCGCGACGCCCTCGGTCGTCGCGGCATCTTCATGGTCAACGTCATGGGAGCCCCGGGCGCCGGCAAGACGTCCACCATCCTCTCCACCGTGAAGCATTTCACGACGCAGGTGCCCTACGTGGTCGAGGGGGACATCGAGTCCGACCTCGACGCGCGGTCCATGCGCGCAGCCGGCATCGAGACCGTCCAGATCAACACCGGCGGGGCCTGCCACCTCGACTCGCCGCTCGTGGCCGCAGCCGTGGAGGAGCTTTCCTTCGCCTCGAAAGGCATCCTGTTCATCGAGAACATCGGCAATCTCGTATGCCCGGCGGAGTTCACCATCGGGGAGCACGCGCGCATGCTCGTGTCCACGGTCACCGAAGGCAGCGACAAGCCCTACAAGTACCCGCTGGCCTTCGAGAAGGCCGACCTCGTCGTGCTCAACAAATGCGACCTGCTTCCCTATGTCGACTTCGACGAGGCCTTCTTCCTGAAAGGCTTCCGCGCCCTGAACCCGACGGCTCCCTTCTTCAAGGTATCCGCCCGCACCGGCGAAGGGTTCGCCGCGGTCGCCGCGTGGCTGGAAGCCAGGGCCGGCGCGTGAAGCGCCTCCGGATCTCCATCCGGGGCATCGTCCAGGGGGTGGGATTCCGTCCCTTCGTCGTGCGCCTCGCGACCGAGTCCGGCCTTCGCGGAGAAGTCCGCAATCTCGGAGGTCGTGTCGAGATCATCGCGGAGGCCGACCCGGAAGCCTTCGACTCCTTCCTGACCGACCTTCGCGGGCGCCTCCCGCCCCAGGCCGAGATCGTCCACCTCGAGACGGCTCCCTACGATGGTCCCCTCGACGTCTCCTCGTTCCGCGTCGTGGACAGTGGACCCGACGACGAGGGCGCCGCGCTGTTCCCGCCGGACCTCCCGGTCTGCCCGGACTGTCTGCGCGAACTCGCCGACCCGGCCGACCGGCGCTTCGGGCATGCCCTGATCAGCTGCCAGTCCTGCGGCCCCCGCTATACGATTCTCGACCGCCTCCCCTTCGACCGGGAGAACACGGCGATGGCTGCATTTTCCCTGTGCCCACGATGCGCGGCCGAGTACGCCGCTCCGCAGGACCGGCGCTTCCACGCGCAGACGGTTTCCTGTCCCGACTGCGGGCCCCGGCTGGGCTATCGCGACCTCGTCGGCGAAATGTCCGGGAACCCGATCGGCGACCCGCTTCACCGTGCCGCCGACCGGATCCGCGACGGCGGCCTCGTCGCCGTGAAGGGCATCGGTGGATACCACCTCGTCTGCCGGACCGACCTCCCCGCCACCGTCGATCGCCTGCGCCGCCTGAAGGGCCGCGACCAGAAGCCCTTCGCCGTCCTCTTCGCCGACCTCGACGCGGTCCGCCGGTCCTGCGCCGTGACCGAGTCCGAAGCCACTCTGCTCCTGTCCCGAGCCAGGCCCATCGTCCTCCTCGACCGGTTGGACGCTCCCGGAACGGCGTCGCCGAGGATCGTCGACGCCGTGTTCCGCGACAGCCGCTCCATCGGCGCGTTCCTGCCGTATACGCCCATTCAGGTCCTCCTGCTGGAAACCCTGGGCATCCCCCTCGTCGCGACCTCGGCCAACGTGTCGGACCAACCCATCCTGACGGAGGAAGCCGACGTCTTCGCGCTCGTCGGCGCCGACGGGTCCCGTCCCGACGGCGTCCTCCACCACGACCGGCTTATCCGCACCGGTCTCGACGACTCCGTCGCGCAGGTGTCCAACGGCGCCCCGCAGCTGCTCCGCCGCGCCCGCGGCTATACCCCGCTGCCGGTCTACCTGTCCCGCTCCGGACCCGACCTGCTGGCGGTCGGAGCCGACCTGAAGGCCTCGTTCTCTCTCGCTCGCGGTCCGTATGCCTATCCCGGACCCTTCTTCGGGGACCTCGCGACCGAGGCCTCCTATGAACGTTTCGCAGCAGAAGCCGACCGCATGGCGTCCCTGTTCGGCATCCGCCCGACCCTCTGCGCCCACGACCTCCACCCCGGCTACCTATCCACCCGGTTCGCCCGCGCCACGGGACTTCCACTTCGCCCTGTCCAGCACCACCATGCCCACATCGCCTCGGTCCTGGCCGAACACGGACTCGAAGGACCCGTGATCGGCGTCGCCTTCGACGGCACCGGCTTCGGCACGGATGGGACGGTCTGGGGCGGCGAGTTCCTTCTCTGCGAGGGAGCGGGTTTCGAGCGGGTGGGCCATCTCCGGCCCCTGCGCCTCGCGGGTGGCGACAGCGCTTCGCGCGAGGGGTGGAAGACCGCCTTCGGCTTTCTCCGCGACGCCTTCGGGGGCGATCCCGCGATCCTTCGTTCGACGCTCTGCCGCTCCGGGGCCTTCGGCTCCGTCGAACTCGCACGGGCCGCGACCCTATTCGCCGCTCTCGAGCACGAAGTCGGCACCCACGTCTCCTCGAGCGCCGGACGGCTCTTCGACGCGGCCAGCGCTCTGCTCGGCATCTGCCCTGTCAGCCGGTACGAGGCGGAGGCCGCCATCCTCCTGGAAAAAGCCGCCTGGCAGGCCCGGAGCGCCGGTCTTGTCCCACGTGCGGTTCCGATGTCCATCGACCTCGTCGACGGCCGCCTCGTCGCGGATCCGCGCGACCTGATCCGACTTCTCGCCCAGCCCCGCGTGCGGTCCGACGACATCCGCCAGGCGGCGCTCGACTTCCATGAGGCGGTCGCCCTCACGATCCGCGACGTCTGCACGCGCATTTCCGAGCGCACCGGCGTCCAAGCGGCCGCGCTGTCCGGCGGCGTCTTCCAGAACCGTCTCCTCGCGGAACGATGCGGAAGACTCCTCCTCGAATCCGGATTCCGTGTATACTTCAACCGGGACGTTCCGCCCAACGACGGCGGCATCGCTCTGGGTCAGACCTGGGTCGTCCGCGCGGACGGCCGGTAGAGAGGGAAGAGGTTCACCATGTGCATCGCACTGCCGGGACGCATCGTGCGGATCGACGGGAAACTCGCCGAAGTCGACTACTCCGGTCTGCGCACCAACGTCGCCCTCGGACTCGTCGACGCGGTCGTCGGCGACTACGTGCTGGTCCATGCAGGCTGCGCGATCGAGGTCATGGCGCCGGAACGCGCCCGGGACCTCCTCGACCTGGTCCGCGAACTCGAAGAGGCGGCGAATGACGGCCGTCCCTGACGCCCTCGTCGCACGCATCCGCGCCTACGACGGACCTCCCGCGCGCCTCATGGAGGTGTGCGGCACCCATACCGCCTCGATCTTCCGCAACGGAATCCGGCAGCTGCTTCCGCCACAGGTCCGGCTCGTGTCCGGCCCCGGCTGCCCCGTCTGCGTCACGTCCGCCTCCTTCATCGACCGGGCCGTGGAAGCCGCGCTCGCGCCCGCGACGACGCTGCTCTCCTTCGGCGACATGCGCAAGGTCCCCGGCCGGACGACCGACCTCGCCGGCGCCGCCGCCGCAGGGGGCGATGTCGCCCCGATGCTGTCGCCCATGGATGCGCTGCGCCTCGCCGCGGACCACCCCGAGCGCACCTTCGTCGTCGCCGCCGTCGGCTTCGAGACCACGGCGCCGGCCTACGCCCTTCTGCTCGACGAGGCCTCCCGCCGCGGACTGCGCAACGTCCGGCTGCTGACCTCGCTCAAGACCGTGCCTCCCGCCCTCGACTGGCTGTGCGCGAACGAGCCCGGCATCGACGGCTTCCTCGCGCCGGGCCACGTCAGCGTCGTGCTCGGCTCGGATGCCTATCGGCCGTTGGCCGACCGTCACCGGCGTCCCTTCGCCGTCGCCGGGTTCGATGCGGAGGGCATCCTGGCCGGCATCCTCGACCTGCTCGACCAGCACCGGGACGGGCGTCACGCCGTCCACAACCTGTATCCGACCGCCGTCCGCCCCGAGGGAAACCCCCTCGCCCGCGAGGCCATCGCCCGCTGGTTCGAGCCCTGCGACGCCTGGTGGCGCGGCCTCGGAACCCTGCCCGGCTCCGGCCTGCGCCTGCGCCCGGAATTCTCCGCCGTCTACGGACTTCACCAAGACGATGCCGCGTCCGATGCGGACGAGGCGCCGGGATGCCGCTGCGGTGACGTGATCCGCGGGCGGAGCGACCCCAGGGAGTGTCCGCTTTTCGGCACGGGCTGCACCCCGCGCACGCCCATCGGCCCCTGCATGGTCTCGCCCGAAGGGGCCTGCGGCATCTGGCACCGCTTCCGCGGCGCCGAGGAGGTCCCGTCATGACCGTCGATTCCATCGAACGCATCCGCATGGTACACGGCGCCGGTGGCCAGGAGTCCTCCGCCCTGATCGGGGAACTATTCGCGAAACGTCTCTCGAACCCGTTCCTCGACCGGATGGAGGACGCCGCCGTGCTGCCTTCGCCCGCGAACCCCGCCTCGAACCTCGTCTTCACCACCGACGCCTTCGTCGTGACCCCCTACCGGTTCCCCGGCGGTGACATCGGCCGTCTCGCCGTGTGCGGGACCGTCAACGATATGCTCATGATGGGCGCGAAACCGCTCTGGCTTTCGGCTGCGTTCATCCTCGAGGAGGGGCTGCCCGTCCGCGACCTCGAGGAGATCGTCGACTCCATGGCCGTCGCCGCGCGGGAGGCGGGCGTGCTCGTCGTCGCGGGCGACACCAAGGTCGTCGGCGCGCAGGACCGGGAGCCCGGGCTGTTCATCGCCACCAGCGGCATCGGCCTCCGCGGCGCCGCTTCGCCCGCTCCCACGGCCGCCGGGGCCCGTCCCGGGGACGTCCTGCTTCTGTCCGGCCCCCTCGGCGACCACCACGCCTGCATCCTCGCCGCCCGGAGCGGCATCGCCCTCCCGGTTCCGAGCGACTGCGCCCCCCTCGTCGGTCCGGTATCGGCGCTGCTCGAAAGCGGCGTCGAGATCCGGAGTCTGCGCGACGTCACCCGCGGCGGGCTGGCGACGATCGCCGGCGAGATCGCGTCTTCCTCCCACTGCGGCCTGCTCCTCGACGAGGAGAGCCTTCCCGTGCGCCCCGAGATCCGCGCCTTCTGCGACCTGCTCGGACTCGACCCGCTGACCATGGGCAACGAAGGCCGCTTCGTCGCCGTCGTGCCCGAACGGGACGAGGCGGACGCGCTGTCGGCCTTGCGCTCGCACCCGCTGTCGGCCGGTGCCGTCCGCGTCGGGCGGTTCGACGAGCGCTCCGGCGTGCGCATGCGCACCGCCCTCGGGACCACGCGGTTCGTCGAGGCGCTGTCCGGGGAAGGATTGCCCAGGATCTGCTGATTCCCCCCTTTCCAAACTTTGTAATATCATTTAATATAGTGCCATGACATCCACACGCCCGCGGCAGGTCCCACCGCACAGGAGGTTCCCCATGCGCACCTATTTCCCTGAAGTCCCGAAGATCCCGTTCGAAGGCCCGAAGACCGACAACCCGCTTGCGTTCCGCTACTACAAGGCCGACGAGAAGATCGGCGGCCGGACGATGAAGGACCACCTCCGCTTCGCCGTCGCCTATTGGCACACCTATCAGGCGGAGGGCGCCGACCCGTTCGGAAAGGGCACCGCGATACGCCCGTGGAGCGACGTCACGGACCCGCTCGACCTCGCGAAGGCCAAGATGGAGGCCAACTTCGAACTGTGCGGCAAGCTCGACGTGCCGTTCTTCTGCTTCCACGACCGCGACATCGCCCCGGAAGGCGACAGCCTCTTCCAGACGAACTGCAACCTCGACGCCATCGTCCGCTACACGAAGGACCTCATGAAGGGCAGCGGCGTCCAGCTGCTGTGGGGAACGGCCAACGCGTTCTCCCACCCGCGCTACGTCCACGGCGCCTCGACCTCCTCCAACGCGGACGTCTTCGCCTTCGCGGCCGCCCAGGTCAAGAAGGCCATGGAGTCGACGATGGAGCTCGGCGGCCAGAACTATGTGTTCTGGGGCGGCCGCGAAGGGTACGAGACGCTTCTCAACACCGACATGAAGCTCGAACTCGACAACCTCGCGCGCTTCCTCCACATGGCCGTCGCCTACGCGAAGGAGATCGGCTTCAAGGGGCAGTTCCTGATCGAACCCAAGCCCATGGAGCCCACCAAGCACCAGTACGACTTCGATGCCGCCACCGTGATCGGGTTCCTCACGCAGAACGGCCTCGCGAAGGACTTCAAGCTCAACATCGAGGCCAATCACGCGACGCTCGCCGGCCACACCTTCCAGCACGACCTCTCGGTCGCGCGCATCAACGGCATGCTCGGCAGCATCGACGCCAACCAGGGCGACCCCCAGCTCGGCTGGGACACCGACCAGTTCCCGACCGACCTCTACGGGGCGACGCTGGCCATGCTCGAGGTCCTCAAGGACGGCGGCTTCAAGACCGGCGGCCTCAACTTCGACGCCAAGGTCCGCCGCGCCTCCTTCGAGCCGCAGGACCTCTTCCTCGGACACATCGCCGGGATGGACGCCTTCGCCAAGGGCCTGAAGACCGCGGCGCGGATCGTCGCGGACGGGAAGATGGACGCCTTCGTGGCCCAGCGCTACGCCAGCTGGAACACCGGCATCGGCAAGGAGATCCGCGACGGCAAGGTCGGCTTCAAGGAGCTCGAGACCTACGCCTTCCAGCACGACCGCATCCAGAACGTCTCGGGACGCCAGGAGATGCTCGAGAGCCT